>CAIJIT010000228.1 GCA_903820745.1 uncultured Burkholderiales bacterium | reverse complement strand
CGCCTCCAAGGGCCTGGAATGGCCGCATGTGTTTCTGGCCAGCGTCAACGAAGGCCTGCTGCCCTTCAAGGCCGATGCCGAAGAAATGACGGCGCAGCGCCTCGAGGAAGAGCGCCGGCTGATGTATGTGGGCATCACCCGCGCCAGGACGACGCTGGCCGTCAGCACCCTGCGCCGGCGCAAGAAAAGCCGCGAGTTGGTGATGGGTATCCCGAGCCGCTTCATCGGAGAAATGAAGCTGCATGAGTTGAGCGAAAAAGAAGACCCGCGCCTGAAGCTGAAGCGGCTGCGCGAGGCCTTTGCCGCCAAAGGTGCGGCATCGACAGCGGCCCAGACGGAAAAGCATTGATCAAGAATCATCACCATGGCATCTATCGAGATTTTTTCAGACCCAGCTCACCGGCACCAGGTGCTTGAACTCTGGGAAACCATCTTCGCCTACGAGGAAGCCCATAACCGACCGGGCCTCGCCATCGACAAGAAACTGGCGGTCAACGATCAGCTGTTCTTTGTCGCCATCGTCGAAGATGAAGTGATCGGCACTTTGCTGGCTGGCTACGACGGCCACCGCGGTTGGCTGTACTCGGTGGCAGTGCAGCCCTCACACAGGAACAAGGGTATTGGCTCAGCCTTGATCGGCCATGCAGAACAGGCTTTGACCGCCAGGGGCTGCCTGAAAATCAACCTGCAGATCGGCGCTGGCAATGAAGGCGTCAGCGGGTTCTACGAGTCGCTCGGCTATGCCGTGGAGCCGCGTGTCAGCATGGGCAAGCGCATCCTCCTGAACATTCCTCCATCCAGCCAGGATTGATATGCCATCGAGATCACCACTCGCCGTCATTCACCGGCAGCTCGACGCCTACAACGCCAAGGACATCGAGGCCTTGCTCGCCACCTATGCCGAGGATGCTGAGCAATTCATGCTGCATGGGCCTTGCCTGGCCAAAGGTCATGCCGCGATACGCGAGCGCTTTTTGGTCAGGTTTGCCGAGCCAGACCTGCAGGCGCGTCTGCTGTCGCGACAGGTCATGACCGATGTTGTCGTCGATTTGGAGCTCATCACGCGCAACTTTCCTGAAGGTCGTGGCACGATCGAGATGCTCTGCATCTACGAGGTCGTCGACGGCCTGATCCGCAAGGCCTCTTTCGCAACCGGCAAGAAAACCTTGCTGACTGAAGACATCTAACAAACATTCGACCATGGCAACCGACCCCTCATTGATCGATTTCATCTGCGAGCAGGCCGGTTTGCCCGGTGCGTTGTCGGCCCGAAAAATGTTCGGCGAATATGCCCTCTATCTGGACGGCAAGGTGATCGCGCTGGTCTGCGGCAACCAGCTGTTCGTCAAACCGACTGCCGAGGGCATTGCTTGCCTTTCGTTGGTGACCGAACATCCGCCTTATCCCGGCGCCAAGCCGCATTTGCGCATCGACGCCGAGATTGAAGATCGCGAACTGATCCAGCGCTTGTTCAAGGCCACAGCGCGCGCCTTGCCCTTGCCCAAGCCGAAAGCGGCGAAGGCGAAGAAATAATCAGGCATTGCTCGTCGCCATTCACAGCAAGGAATCTGCTCATGACTACTGAAGGTTTCGTCGCATCCCATGCCGAAGGTGCGGTATTCGAGCGCGGTCTGCGCTCGTTCTTCGAATACCGCGACCTCGGCATCAAGCAGGCCACGCAGGGGCGGGTGGCCGCCCATGTCATCCGCGCCGCAGCCGGCAAGGAGTTTTCAAGCCAGCCGCATCTGCACCGGACCGAGTTCCAGCTGGTCTATATCCTCAAGGGCTGGATCGAATTCGAATATGAGGGCCAGGGCATCGTGCGCCTCGAAGCGGGATCCTGCGTGCACCAGCCACCCGGTATCCGCCACCGCGAACTAGGCCATAGCGACGACATCGAAATGCTTGAGCTGGTGCTGCCGGCAGGCTTCGAAACTGAACTGGTCGACTCGGTCAACCGCCCTTGACGAGATCCCCTTCGTCCTGAGCCTTTTGAGG
>CAIJIT010000227.1 GCA_903820745.1 uncultured Burkholderiales bacterium | reverse complement strand
GTACCTTTTTAGCTGGCTGTTACCGCGCATCTTCCTGGCGGGACTGGCGATCGGCGCCGGAGTCCTTGCGGCTGCGTTGGCACGCGCGATGCTGCAGTTGCCCTTGTTGGCTGAATTCATCGCTTCAGGAGTGGCTGTCGGCATCCTGGTGTTCGTCGACGTTGTGCGCTGCCACAGGTTGTTGCAATGGCTGAGAACCGCCTTGCAAGACCCGGCGCCGCGTGATGTCGGTTTATGGGGCGAACTGGCCTACAGGATCGAGCGGGCGGTTCGCGAACGCGACAAAACCATCAGTAGCGATCGTCTGCAGCATGCCCAGTTTCTCTCCGCCATCGAAGCTTCGCCCAATGGCGTTTTGATGCTCGACGGGATGGACCAGATCAAGTGGTGCAACCGCATCGCGGCCGATCATTTTTCGCTCGACCCGCAGCGCGACTTGCTTCAACCGATCACCAACCTGGTTCGCTCACCAGCCTTTGTCGCTTTTTTGCAGACTGGTAAATTCGACGAGGCCCTGGTGCTGCCCAATGTGCGCGGTATCGGCACCCTGTCGGTGATCGTTCGGAATTACGGTGAAGGCATGCGCTTGGTGCTGACGCAGGACATCACCGCTGTCGAACGCGCTGAAGCGATGCGGCGCGACTTCGTGGCCAATGTTTCGCATGAAATCCGCACGCCGCTGACCGTCCTGGCCGGTTTCATCGAGACCATGGTGGCCTTGCCCTTGAGTGAATCCGAGCGCCGCCGTGTATTGACCTTGATGGGGCAGCAGTCGCAGCGCATGGAAGTCCTGGTCGGGGACCTGCTGACCCTGGCGCAGTTGGAAGGTCGCCCTCGGCCTGCTGCTGACCGGTGGGTGGCCCTGGACGACTTGCTGGTGCGGGTCGAGAACGACGCGCAGGCCTTGTCCAATGGGCGGCACCATATCCATGTGCAGACCGACACCCATGCCGAGCTCGCCGGGATCGAATCCGAGTTGCTCAGTGGTGTTGCCAATCTGGTCAGCAATGCCGTTCGCTACACGCCCGAGGGCGGCGACATCGACGTTTCCTGGCGCATGCTCGGCGATGGCAGCGGTGAGTTGGTGGTCAGCGATACAGGAGTGGGTATTCCACGCGAGCATTTGCCGCGCCTGACCGAACGTTTCTACCGTGTCGATGGCAGTCGCTCACGCGAGACCGGTGGCACCGGTCTGGGCTTGTCGATCGTCAAACATGTGGTGCAGCGCCATGGCGGCGAGTTGCAGATCCAGAGCGAGCCAGCCAAGGGATCAAGGTTCAGGATGATCCTCCCCGCAGTCCGGGTGCGCCAGGCAAGCGAAGTCAGTCTGGGCGTCGAGTCAGCAATGATGCACGCGGTCGACGTCTTTTAGAGTCGGCAGATCAGCGGCGGCGCAGCACGGCGAAATATTCGGTCCGGTCGGTTGGCCGGCGAACTGCGGCGATCTGTTCCCAGTCCGGCGGCACGGTAGCCAGATGACCTTGAAGGGCGTAGCTGCAGGAGCTTGTGCTCAATGCAGTTGTGGCCTTGACCCGCCAGCCCCCCTGGAATTCAAGCGCTGCCAAAGTCGACAACGACTGATCGACTGCAGCAATGCAGTCTGCATCAAGCGGCACATGCTCGATCAAGCGCGTCACCAAGGGCCGGTTGCTGCGTGCATAGTCAAGCGGCGCCAGCAACAAGGTCATGATCAGCAACCAGCTCAAAGCCACGCCGCCGGCTGGCAGCACCAAGGTCTTCCACAAGGCATGTTGGTGTCTGGCGGTGCGCCAGCGCACCAGGGCCAGCCATGCAAGGCTGGCGAGCATTGCCAAGCCGAAGGCGAGGGCGCTGAAGCTGGGTTCAAAGCCATCGGCGAGACGACGTAAATTGGCCAATGGCGTGGCCGGCCAGCCGATCTGCATCGAGGCGTAATAGAGCCAGAAAAACAGCCCGCAGGCGCTGAAGAAAAACACTGAAAACCAGTCGATCGCCGCGGCCAGACCGCGTTTGAGCGTCGGCAGGGCAAATGCCGCCAGCACCGCCAGCGCCGGCAAACTCAGCAGCAGCGCACGGTCCGAACCACGCATCAGCAGGCTGGCCACAATGGGAACCGAAGCTGCCAGCAGCGGCATGAAAATATGGCGGTGCTGAAGATGGGTCCGCCAGCGCCAGAGGGTCCAGATCGCCATGGGGCCGACAGGCCAGCTGAACCAGCCGAGCAGGCTGAGCATCTGAAATGCAAAGTCAGCATCGGGCTGTAATCTGATCCGCCAAGCCCAGGCATTGAAGCCCCAGGCACTCAAGGCCGCCAACAGGCCTGCCAGCAGCAGCCACAGCGCCAGACCGCGCACAGCAGGGTAGCTGGAACGCTGGCAGGCCAGGGCACCGATGCCGGCCAAGGCCATCGCCACCGCCGGGGCATCGCTGGCCGCCAGCATCGGCAGCGCCAGCAGCACGGCCCAGCGCGCTTTGACAATCCGGTAAGGTGCCGCCGCCAGGCCATAAAGAAACAATGCGGCAGCCAGCAACTGCAGCAGCTCCGGCGTGGTTTCATGCCCGAGTTGCAACAGGCCCAGCGTGGCGATCAGCGCCAGCAGCGCGCCGTCTGCCAACGCGC
>CAIJIT010000226.1 GCA_903820745.1 uncultured Burkholderiales bacterium | reverse complement strand
CGGGACTTGCACCCGCAGGTATGCGCCCATGTCGGGCACACCAGGTGTGCGCCCATGCTGGGCGCACACAACAAAAAGCCGCCTGGCGTGAGCCAGGCGGCTTTTGCAGTGATCGGAAACCGATTACTTGCTGGCAGCAGCCGAAGCTGCGTCAGCTGCGGCAGGAGCCGAAGCGTCAGCAGCAGGAGCCGAAGCCATCTCAGCAGCAGGCGCAGGTGCAGCGACTGGTGCAGGTGCAGCTTCTTCCTTTTTGCCGCAAGCGGACAGGGCAAAGGCAGCCAACAGGGAAACCAACAGGATCGACTTGTTCATACTTGTCCTCAAAATCGTTAATGACGATGCAGTTATCAGAGAATTTATTGAAGCCTTACAAAACACTAGGCATTTTGCAGACTCCAGCAGCGCAAGACGAGGAAACCCTGAGAAGCTCCGCCGCCTAGCGCCGAAGTATAGCCTGTAGTTGCAGGAATACTCACAATCCCTCAGTGGAGAAAGTAAATGATTGAAATAATGTTGCGCAACGGCGGCAAAGAAATCGCTCAGGCTGATGAATCCCGCAATTTTGTAGCAAAAAACCAACAGCTTAGCCGGCAGCAAACAGACTCAGAGCGCTCGACGGCGATGGGCTAGGCGCCAACAAGGCGCGACAGACCGGTCCTCTCCAGGATCATCGGACTCAAACTCGCGTGCATTGATTCAATCAACGATTCAACTGAGCCAAGCCGGAGCAAGCAGATTACAGGGATGTCAACCGTCAGACTATGCAGAGTCATCTGCCGCAGAGCAGCGACATATTCACCGCGCCCCGGAAACTGAACTCCTGGCCTAGCTTCAATTATTCCTACGCTGCTTGGACCCAGCCATCTTCGGCCCATTGATCGAGCAACTCGCGTGCACCTGCCGACAACTGCGCCACCTGACCCGCACTCAAAGCATGCTGATCCGCCAACAACCAGATCAAGCGCTGATCACGGCCGCCAGCCAGGAATGACTCGCCGTTGATGAACACATGGTGATGGTCATACATCAGGCGACTGCGCCGATCGAGGCTGACACCGGCACCTTGCGGCAGCGGTGCGCCAGGCTCGAACCAGACCCGCGCTTTCGGTTCGGTCAAGGCCTCCCCCAGCGCCCGTTCCAAAGCCAGCGGCTGGCGCAATGCACGTTCGACCGCATCCTGCGCGAACAGGTGCAGCGCTTCGGGAATCATCCCAGGCTGCGCCGTGGCAGGCTGTTTCGGGTCGCTGTACATCCGGTTGACATAGCCCTGATCGTCATCACCCATCAATCGCTGCAGCAAGTCCTTGGCCAGATCAGCACGCCAAGGCGAGCGGAAACCGACCGAACAGGTCATGCATTCGCCTTCGGCCACGCCGTCATGAGCCCACCCGGGAGGCAGATAAAGCAGGTCACCAGCCTCAAGCAGATATTCCTCCTCGGGCTCGAAATTGGCGATTATTTTCAACGGCACATCGCTGCGCAACAGCGCGTTCTTCTGCTTGCCGATGCGCCAGCGCCGCTTGCCCTGAACCTGGATCAGGAACACATCGTAGGAATCGAAATGCGGGCCGACGCCACCGCCATCGCTGGCGTAGGAAATCATCAGATCGTCGAGCCGCGCCTCGGGAACAAAGCGGAATTCGCTCAGCAGTTGTTTGGCGGCCGGAAGATGTTGCTCGAGCCCTTGCACCAGCAAGGTCCAGCCCGGTTTCGAGAACGGCGGGAGTTTGGCGATCGGACCTTGGCGCAACGCCCAGCGGCCGTCAAAAGCGCTGACCAAGCGCGATTCGACATCGGCGCTGGCTGCCAGCCTGGCGAGTTCAACGCGCGAAGCCGGCGGCTTGATAGCGGGTAGCGCTTGCCTGACCAATAGTGGCTTTTTTTCCCAATGCCGACGCATGAATTGCTCGGGCGAAAGGCCACCGAGCAGCGGTATTGGTTTTGAAATATCCATGAAGTTGCTTGAGTCTGTCTGTCTGCTGTTGTCGATCCGGCGAATGCTTGTGCGATCATCGAAGCTATGCAAATCACCGCACCCTGTATTGTCTGCCTGACATGGCGACTCGAAGATGCCCAAGGTCAACTGATCGATGAGCTGGCTGAACCGCTGGAGTTTTTCTACGGTGCGGACGATCTGTTCGCCAAGGTCGAAGAAGCACTGGAAGGTCAGGAAAAAGGTTTCGAAGCCGACATCTCGCTGGAGCCGGAGCATGCTTTTGGTGAATATGACTCTGGCCTGGTCTGCTTTGAAGCGCGCATGCTGTTCCCGGACGGCGTCGAGCCCGGCATGCAGATCGAAGGGCTGCCAGAAGGCGCTGTTTCCGAGGATATGCCAGCCGATGCGATCTACACGGTCACCGAAGTCTATCCCGCCCATGTGGTGCTGGATGGCAACCATCCGCTGGCAGGCTTGGGTCTGCGCATGCATATGAAGGTGCTCGACGTGCGTTCAGCGACCGAAGCCGAAATCGAGACTGGCAGCATGGGTGAAGCCGTCTTCAGCCTGCTCAACGGCGCGCCGCCGGACGCGCAACTCCACTAGCCATTCAGCAGTCAGATTTGCACGCGTGTCCCGAGCTCGACCACCGCGTTGTCAGGCAGGCAGAAGAATTCGGCCACACCTCCCGCATTGCGACTCATGGTGGCGAAGAGTCGTTCCCGCCACTCCGCCATGCCGCTGTTGGCACTGGGCACAACCGTTTCCCGGCTGAGAAAATAGCTGGTCTCGAACACCGGGATGCGTAAGCCCTTGGCTTGGCACAGACTCAATGCGCGCGGTACGTCGGGCTGGTCCATGAAACCATAATGCAGCGTGACGCGCCAGAAATCATCTGCCAGCTGGGTCAGCTCGACGCGGTCCGAATCCGCAACCCAGGGCAACTCTTCGAACACCACGGTGAGAATCACGTTCAGCTCATGCAGTACCTGGTTGTGCTTGAGGTTGTGAAGCAGGGCCTGCGGCACTGATTCAGGATGCGCCACGGCGTAGACCGCAGTGCGGAATGCCCGGTTTGTTCCTGACTGGCCCAATGATTCGATGAAGGGTGCCAGCTCGATTCCGTCACGACGGATGCTGGCCATCAGCAATTCACGGCCGCGCGCCCAGGTGCTCATGCCAATAAACAGCAGCAAGCCCATCGCCAGCGGAAACCAGCCCCCATCAAAGAACTTGATCGCGCAACCCGACACCAGCAACATATCGAGCGCAAGGAATGCCAGCGTCGCACCGTAGGCAATCGGTGACGGCAGATGCCAGCCATTGCGAACGACAAAGAAGGTCAGCACCGTGGTGATCAGCATCGTCAGGGTGACAGCGATACCGTAAGCCCCTGCCAAGGCCGAGCTACTGCGAAACAGCAGCACGGCAGCGATGACTCCGGCCAGCAAGGCCCAATTGACAGCTGGCAGATAGATTTGCCCGGCTTCTCGCGCCGACGTGTAGCGCACTGTCATGCGCGGCAAGAATCCCAACTGGATCGCCTGCTTGGTCATCGAGAATGCCCCCGAGATCACCGCTTGCGAGGCAATGACCGCAGCCAGCGCGGCCAGGATCACTGCGGGCAGCAGCAATGCCGAAGGAAAAAGCCGGTAAAAGGGGTTCTCGATCGCGCCCGGGTCACTGATCAGCAAGGCCCCCTGCCCCATATAGTTCAGCAGCAGCGAAGGCAAGACCAGCGCGGTCCAGGCCAGCCGGATCGGTTTGGCGCCGAAATGCCCCATGTCGGCGTACAAGGCCTCGGCCCCTGTCAGCGCCAGTACGATGCCGCCAACGGCGGCGAAGACCTGCCAGCCACGCGCCAGCAGGAAATGCCAGGCATTGAGCGGATTCAGCGCAGCCAGAATTTGCGGCTGCTGTTCAATATGCACCAGGCCGATAACCGCCAGAACGATGAACCAGAGCGAAATCACCGGACCGAAGATCTTGCCCACCGTATGGGTACCGAAACGCTGGATCAGGAACAAACCGAGCAGCACCGCCAGCGAAATCGGCAACACGAAAGGCTTCAAGGTGG
Source organism: uncultured Burkholderiales bacterium (assembly GCA_903820745.1). Classification (GTDB taxonomy): domain Bacteria; phylum Pseudomonadota; class Gammaproteobacteria; order Burkholderiales; family Burkholderiaceae_C; genus Paucibacter_A. The sequence goes on along the minus strand of CAIJIT010000226.1, from coordinate 13,971 downwards.
GGGTGATGACCTCCAGACCCTCGATGGCGCCCATCACGGAAATCGCCGGCGTGATGATGCTGTCGCCGTAAAAAAGCGTGGCACCGAAGACGCCGAGCAGCAACAAGAACTTGCGCAGCCCGGCATGCTTGCCGACCGCGCGCACTGCCAATGCAGTCAATGCCAGGCTGCCGCCTTCGCCGCGATTGTCAGCACGCAGAATCAGCACCACATATTTGAGCGTGACCACCAGCATCAGCGCCCAGATGATGGCCGAAATCGCACCCACCACATTCAGCGGATTCAACGCCACACCAGCTTCCGGCCTGAAGATTTCCTGGACTGTATACAGCGGGCTGGTGCCGATGTCGCCATAGACCACGCCGATGGCGCCGAGCGTGAGTGCAGAAAGGCCTTGCTTGGTTGGGCGCCCGGATAGCGTTGCGGAACTGATGGATGACATGGAATCAACAGAGGAGTCGCAGAGCCCACAGTTTCATCGCACAGGCATCAGGAACGCATAAGGATCGATCAGCCGTTTTCTGCCTCGGCCAGCAGGCGATAGCCAACACCTGGCTCGGTCAGCAGCAAATGCGGATCAGCAGGAACGGCTTCCAGTTTGGCGCGCAACTGCGCCATATACAAACGCAGGTAATGGGTGTGCTCGGTGAATTCAGCACCCCAGACATCGGCCAGCAAGGTACGGTGCGTCACCACTTGCCCGGCGTTGCGAACCAGGCGCGCCAGCAGCTTGAATTCAGTCGGGGTCAAGTGCTTGAGCTCGCCGTGGAGGCTGACCTGATGCGCGGCGAGATCAATTACCAAGCCATGTTGCTGATAGCGGGTCAATGCCGGTCGCAGGTGAACCCCGCGGTGGCGCAGCGCAGCGCGCATCCGCGCCAGGAGCTCGCTGATGCTGAAAGGCTTGACCAGGTAATCAGCAGCACCAGCGTCGAGCAGTCGCACCTTGACGCCATCCTGCTGCCGCGCCGAGATCACCAGTGCAGGCGTGCCCGCTGGCAAACTCTGCAACAAGACCTCACCGTCACCATCCGGCAGACCCAGATCCAGCAAGACCAGATCGGGCATTTGAGAATGTTTCAGCAAAGCCTGTGCCTCCGCCATGCTCGCGGCGGTGTCGACCAGATACCCTTCCAGGCGAAGCGACTCACACAAGATACTGCGCAACTCGCGATCGTCCTCGACCAGCAGGACTCGCATGCTCATCGAGCGCCCCCATTGGCTTCATCGACTTGTGGCGCCGGCAGTTTCGGCAACCAGCATTCGAAACTCACGCCGCCATGGCTGCGCACGCGCAAACGCATCTCACCTCCATGCGCTCTGGCGATGGCCCGGCAGGCCGCCAACCCGACGCCTGCGCCATGCCGCTCACGACCATCGGGACGAAACTCGGGTGACTCAGCGCCACGTTGGAAAATCTCGAAGATGCGTTCTCGCGACCGCAAATCAACGCCCGGCCCGCGGTCGCGAACCGCCAGCACGACAAATTCCGCAGCATCTTCGCTGGCACATCGCACCAGAATTTCGGCACCATTGCTGCCGCCATACTTGAGCGCGTTGTCGACCAGGTTCTCCAGCAACTGACCCAGCAGCAAGGCATCACAGTTCAGCAAGGGCAAGCCGGGCTCAAGTCTGACGCGCAACTGCAACTCAGCAAATGCAGTCAGATGGGCGCGCCTTTGGCGCAAACGCCTCAGCACAGAACCGACGATTTCCTCGATCGACTCCCAGTCGCGCCGCAAGACCACGCCGGCAGCGTCCAGCCGCGCAAGCTGCAGGCTGTTATCGGTCATACGACTGAGCGCTTCCGTCTCGTCCAGAATCGTGGCAACCAGGCGCTTCCGCTCTGCAGGACTGAGACGCGCAGCCTGATCCTGCAAAGACGAAGCGGCACTCATGATGCAGGCCAGCGGCGTCCGGTAGTCATGCGAAATCGCTGCAAGCAAGGCATTGCGGGTGGCTTGGCCGGCCGCCTCGTCATGCGCCCGCAAAGCGGCCTGCTCGGTGGCATGTCGCTCCAACGCTAAGCCCATTCGATCGCACAGCGATTGGGCATGAGTACGTTTGGCGCCAGAGGTCAAATCCGGCATGGTCAGATCCAGCAAGGCTGCGCCATAGCTGGCCACCCTGCCGCGCAGGGGAAGGTACCAGGCGGGCAATTCTTCATGCCTGCCGGTGCCTGGGCCAAAGGCCTGGCCGTTGCGAAGGCAAAGCCAGAGGCCCGTTGATTGATCGGCATCGACAGCCTTTTCACCCATCAATAGGACAGCCGAGTCCAGGTTCTGCAAAGGCAGGCCATCGTTCAGAATCATCAGGTGCACCGGTGCCCCAAGGAATTGCTGCAATTCATCCCTCAGCAACGAGGCCAGCGAATGCGGTCGAGCGGCATCACGCAAGCGCTCGCTGAAATCACGCAACTGTTCCGCCTGACGGGCGCGATCCTGCGCCTGCGCCGCCTGCCAGCGCAAGCGCCCCATCAGAACCGCGGTGATGCAACTCAGCCCCAGCATGGCCAGGAGCAGCAAGGCATGTTGCTGTCCATCGACGATGAAGCTGCCACGAGGCGGTACGAAGGTCCAATTGAAAGCCAGCACGGCCAGCAAGCTGCCCAACATCGACAATGCCATCGGCAGCCACAAGCTCGTCAAGGTCGCAGCCAAGGCCAGCAACATCGCCATGCTGGACAGATCAACACGGCCATCCAGCCACAGCAACAGCCCCCAGGCACAACCCCAAGTCAGCACCGCCATTGCCAGCGCTCCCAGCGAGTAGTTTCTTGCATCCTTGTTCATGACCTGACCTTAGCAGGCCCTGCATCAGGATTGCGTATGGACTGGTCGATCGCCCGGGTCAGCCAGTCGAGCCGAAACCGCCCTCGCCGCGCTGCGACGCGTCGAATTCTTCGACCAGGCGGAATTGCGCTTGCACGACCGGCACCAGCACCAGTTGCGCGATCCGCTCCAGCGGCTCGATGACGAAAGTGGTCTGGCCACGGTTCCAGCAACTGACCAGCAACTGGCCCTGGTAATCGGAATCGATCAAGCCGACCAGATTGCCCAGCACGATGCCATGCTTGTGGCCCAAGCCAGAGCGAGGCAGGATCAGCGCGGCCAAGCCGGGATCGTTGATGTGGATGGCCAGTCCGGTGGGGATCAAGGTGGTCTGGCCCGGCGCCAATGTCACCGCTGCATCGACGCAGGCACGCAGGTCGAGGCCGGCACTGCCTGGCGTGGCATAAGCGGGTAGCAGCCCGGCCATGCGCGGGTCGAGCAATTTGATGTCTACAGTGGTCATTTTTTCTCCAGGCGCGAGGCGATCTCGCTGATCAGCAAGCGCGCCAGGCTCAGCTTGTCGTTATGGGGTAACTCGAACTGACCTTCGGCGTCGATCAGCAGCAGCGAATTGTCATCGCGGCCGAATGTTGCCGGACCGAGGTTGCCGACGATCAGCGGCAAGTTCTTGCGCACCAGCTTTTCGCGAGCATGTTTGAGCAGATCTTCGGTCTCGGCGGCAAAGCCGACGCAATAAGGCTTGTCCGGCAAGGCCGCGACTGCAGCCAGGATGTCGGGGTTCTCGGTCAGCTCAAACGAGGGTTGAATGTTTGTTCCGTTCTTCTTGATCTTCTGCCCGCTGGCTTGCTGCGGCCGCCAATCGGCCACCGCAGCAGTGGCGACAAAGACATCCTGGGCCTGCGCCAGCGGCAGCAAGACCGCATACATCTGCAAGGCGGTCTGCACGTCGATGCGCTTGACATGGCGCGGCGTCGGTAGATGCACCGGGCCGGCGACGAGGGTCACCTCGGCGCCGGCTTCTTGCGCCGCGCGGGCAATCGCAAAGCCCATCTTGCCGCTGGACAAATTGGTCAGTCCGCGCACCGGATCGATCGGCTCGAAAGTCGGGCCGGCGCTGATCAGGACCTTGCGGCCAGCCAGCAACTTCGGCTGGAAAAAAGCCACCAACTCCTCGAACAACTCGGCCGCTTCGAGCATACGGCCGTCGCCGGTTTCGCCGCAAGCCTGCTCGCCGCTGGCCGGACCCAGCAAGCGCGCGCCGTCCGCCTGCACCTGGGCGAGATTGCGTTGCGTCGCCGGGTGCGACCACATTTCGCGATTCATAGCCGGCGCCAGCAGCAAAGGGCAGCGCGCCAACGGCCGCGCCAAGGCAGTCAGGCTCAGCAACTCGTCGGCCCGACCTTGCGCCAGCTTGGCGATGAAGTCGGCACTGGCCGGAGCGATCAGCAGCAGATCGGCATCGCGGCTCAAATTGATATGCGCCATATTATTGGGCTCGCGCGTATCCCATTGGCTGGTGATGACAGGCCGACCCGAGAGCGCTTGCAGCGTCACTGCGGTGATGAATTGCTCGGCCGCAGCGGTCATCATGACCTGCACCGTCGCACCGGCTTTGCACAGCAGCCTGACCAGCTCGGCGCTCTTGTAGCAGGCGATGCCTCCGCTGAGGCCCAGCAAGACATGTTTCCCAGCGAGCATTGTGTTGTCAGACATGGCAGTGGCTCCAGTGGGTCATGACTCAGGCCTTGCGCTTGAACAGCAGATCCCAGACACCATGGCCGAGCTTCAAGCCGCGGTTCTCGAACTTGGTCAGCGGCCGGTAGGCTGGTTTTTCGGCAAATCCAATCGCGGCATTTTCCAGCTGCGGCTCGGCGCCCAGCACTTCGAGCATCTGCTGGGCATAAGGTTCCCAGTCGGTGGCGCAATGCAGATAGCCGCCCGGGCGGATATGCCTGACCAGGCCGGCGACGAAATCTGGCTGGATCAGCCGGCGCTTGTTGTGGCGATTCTTGTGCCAGGGGTCAGGGAAAAAGACGTGCACACCATCGAGCGAATCCGGCGCAATCATCTGCTCGAGCACCTCGACCGCGTCATGCCGGATGATGCGGATATTGTCGAGCCCGCGTTCACCTATCTGCTTGAGCAAGGCACCGACGCCGGGTTCATGCACTTCGCAGCCGATGAAATCAACCTCGGCCAGCTGCTGCGCGATCTGCGCGGTTGCGTCACCCATCCCGAAACCGATTTCGAACACCAGCGGCGCCTTGCGAGCAAATACCGCGAGCGGATCAAGCAGGCCGGATTTGAAAGGCAGCACATAACGCGGCGAGAGTTCATCGAGCGCGCGCTGCTGCCCCGAACCCATGCGACCGGGACGGACGACATAGCTCTTGATCGGGCGGCGCTGGGATGTGGCTTCGGCTTCAGACATCAGGGTGCCGATTATCAGGGCTGACCGACAAGCGCATGAATCACCGGGCCGGCCTGCCATGCCGCAGCCTCGCTGATCTCGCACGCCGCTTGCAGTCGCGCGATCACCCGCTCAGCCGCGGACTCGTCCGCCGCATGGACAAAGGCCAGCGGCTCACCGGCATCGATCAGCTGGCCGAGCTGGCACATGCTGCTCAGACCAACGCTGAAGTCGATCTTGTCACTGGCCATGCGCCGGCCACCGCCGAGCTCGACGACGGCGATGCCGATGTCGCGTGTGTTCATGGCCGTCAGTCGGCCGCTGCGCAGCGCTGGCACCGGCAGGATCACGTGGGCTGGCGTCAGATAAAACTCAGGCCGTTGCAGCAGATCGATCGGACCGCCCAGACCCACCACCATGGCGGCAAAGCGCTCGGCTGCGGCACCGCTGTCGAGCGCTTGCTGCAGCTTGGCAAGCGCCTGCGAATGGTCGGCCGCCAAGCCACCGAGCATCAGCATCTCCGCGGCCAAGGCCAGCGTCACTTCATGCAGGCGCCGGTCGGCCGAATCGCCGCGCAAATAGCTGATCGCCTCACGCATTTCCAGCGCATTGCCGACATTGCGGCCCAGCACCTGATTCATGTCGGTGATCAAGGCGCGCGTCGGCAGGCCTGCGCCATTGGCCACGGCGACGATGCTTTGCGCCAACTCCCGCGCCATTGAAGCCGAATCGGCGAATGCGCCATTGCCGCATTTGATGTCCATCGCCAGACCTTGTAGCCCGGCGGCGAGCTTCTTGGAAAGGATGCTGGCGGTGATCAAGGGCACGCTCTCGACCGTTGCCGTGACATCACGGGTGGCGTAAAAGCGCCCGTCGGCTGGCGCCAGATCGGTGGTCTGGCCGATCACCGCGCAACCGACGCTGCGCACGACCTGATCGAGCAGCGCCGGCGAAGGTGTGCAGTTGTAGCCGGGGATTGCGTCGAACTTGTCGCGCGTGCCACCGGTATGCCCCAGGCCGCGGCCAGAAATCATCGGAACATAGCCGCCGCAGGCCGCCACCAACGGCGCCAGCATCAGGCTGACCTTGTCGCCAACGCCGCCGCTCGAATGTTTGTCCAGCACCGGCCCCGGCATATCGGGCCAACTCATTACCCGGCCTGAATGCATCATCGCGCGGGTCAGCGCAACGCATTCATCGCGGTCCATGCCGCGCAGAAAGACCGCCATGCCCAGCGCCGCCACCTGCCCTTCACTCCAGCTGTTGTCGACGAGACCAAGGACGAAGTGCTCGATCTGCGCTTCGGTCAACTTGCGACCGTCGCGCTTGGCGCGAATGATTTCTTGTGCAAGCATTCAGTAGGCCTGGTTCGACTCCGCTGCGGCCTGGCCGGACAGCGTCGCCTTGATGTCATTGAGCAGTCCGCTGGCGCCAAAGCGCAAGCGCCGCGGGTTCAGCGCCGCAGCACCAAGCCTGGCTTCCACCAGCCGCAGATAGACCTGCGCATCGGCCACCTTGCGGATACCGCCCGAGGCTTTGAAGCCGGCGCTGTCAGATCCGCTGGCCTTGATTTCATCGAGCATCAGCTCAGCCGCTGCGGGCGTGGCCGAGACCGTTGTTTTGCCGGTGCTGGTCTTGACGAAATCGGCACCCGCGGCCAGCGCCAGCCGGGTCGCCTGCCGGATCAGCAAGGGCGTCGCCAGTTCACCGCTTTCGATGATGACTTTCAAGGTCAAGGGCCGGCTAGCCTGGCGCGCCTGGGCCAGAAATTCGGCGCATTTGTCGGCCTTGCCCTGCTGCAGCGCGCGGTAAGGCAGGACCACATCGACCTCGTCCCCACCGGCGACGATGATCTGCTGCACATCGGCCAGCATCGCCGCCAAGTCAAGTGATCCATGCGGGAAATTGGCCACGGCGGCAACCTTGATCGTGGCTGGCAACAAAGCCCTGGCCTGGGCAACAAAGCGCGGCCAGACGCAGACTGCGGCCACATGGCCGAACTTTGTCTGCGCAAGCCGGCAGAGTTCATCAATGTCGCCCGGCTGGTCGGCATCATTCAAGCTGGTCAGGTCCAGGCATTGCAAAGCGATCAGCGCAGCCTGCGCGGCTGATTCTTGATCGCCGGTCATGGTTGAAAAGAAGGCAGTTCGGCCAGACTGGCCACCAGCGCGGCGAGAAATTCCGCAGCGCGTTGGCCGCTGAGTTGCGCCTGTCGCAACGTCAGGGCATGGGTCAGCGCTTCGGCCGACAAGCCCGCTGCCATATTCGTCATCAAGGCCAGCCCCAGCACCCGCAACCCGGCGTGGCGCGCCAGAATCGTCTCGGGCACCGTGCTCATGCCGACCGCGTCGGCACCCCAGGCAGCGAACATGCGGATCTCTGCCGGGGTTTCAAACTGCGGGCCCAGCGCCCAGCAATAAACGCCTTGATGCAGGTCAAGTTGGCGGGCTGCGGCAACTTGCTGCGCCTGTTCGCGCAACTCGCGGTCATAAGCCATGTTCATGTCGACGAAGCGCTCGCTGCCGACCTCGCCGACCAAGGGCGAGCGTTGCGGCGCATTGATATGGTCGCTGATCAGCATCAGGCTACCCGGCTGCATGGCCTCCCGCAAGGAACCCGAGGCATTGGTCTGCAACAGGATTTGCACGCCCCAGGCCTTCAAGCTGCGCAGCGCACCTGCCATGCCGGCGCAGTCTCCGCTTTCATAGGTATGGGCGCGGCCTCGCAGCATCACCACCGGCTGCTTGCCAATACGGCCGACGACGATTTCGTTGATATGGCCTTCGACCCTGGGCTGAGGGAATGCCGGCAGCTCCGCGTAGGCCAGGTGGCGGGCATCCTCGATCAAGCTTGTCGCACCCGACCAACCGGTCCCCAGTACAACGGCCACGGCCGGCGCCGCGCCGAAAAGGTCTTGCAATTTGGCTGCCGTTGCAGCAATCGAAGTTGTCATCGTTGGGTTCATTTATTTTTTTGGATCTTCAAATGTTCGGGGCCGAAGCTGAAGGGCAGCAATTCCTCCAGCGTCCATTGCTGCTTGATACCGCCAGGATCGCCGGCGATCACGAGCAGACCGGGCGCGGCAAATTCGCGCAGTTTCTGCCGGCATCCACCGCAGGGCGTGATGACATCAGGCCCGGGGCCGGTCACCAGCACCGCTTGCGCCTGGCGCCCGCCAGACATCACCATCGCGCCCAGCGCCGTGGCCTCGGCGCAGCAGCCCTGCGGATAAGCAGCGTTCTCGATGTTGGCGCCGCTGTGGATGCGGCCCTGCTCGTCAAGTACGGCAGCTCCCACCGCATAACCCGAATAGGGCGAATGCGAATGCGCGCGTGCGGCCAGCGACGCGACCAGCATCTGTTGCATGGTTTCAGGGGAAATCGACATCAACGCTCCTTCAGATAGGGCTGACCCAGCGCCTTGGGGGCTTGCGCCTGGCCGATAAAACCCGCCAGCAGCACGACGGTCAGCAGATAAGGCAGGGCCTGGATCAGTTGTACCGGCACTTCACCGACGCCCGGGATGACAGCGCCCTGCAAGCGGATCGCCAAGGCATCCAGAAAGCCGAACAGCAAACAGGCCAGCAGCGTCGGCAATGGCTTCCACTTGCCGAAAATCAGGGCGGCCAGGGCGATGAAGCCGCGGCCTGCGCTCATATTCGGCGAGAACGATGCATTCTGCGCCAGCGTCAGATAACTGCCGGCCAAGCCGCAGAGCAGCCCATTGACCAGCAGTGCGCCATAGCGCAACCTGGCGACCGAGACACCGGCCGCTTCGACCATCGCCGGGTTTTCGCCGACCGCACGCAGGCGCAGGCCGGGCCGGGTGAATTCGAGAAAGAACCAGACCACCAGGACCAGGACAAAGGCCAGATAGACCAGCAGGTTATGGCTCAGCAAGCCATGGCCGACGATGGCGGCGACCCAGTCGCCGACCCAGGGGCCGAGGTCGGTGACGGCCTGGGCTGGCTCGCTCCAGGCTGAAATCAAGCCGGTCAGACGCACGGTGGCGTCGATCGGCGGCGTCTGCCCGCCCTGCTTGAACCAGGCGATGCCCAGCACGACGGTCAAGCCGGCGGCGACCATATTGATCGCCACGCCCGACACGACCTGGTCACCGCGGTGCGTGACGCAGGCAAAGCCGTGCAGCATCGACAGCATGCAGGCGATGCTGATCGCCGCGATCAAGCCCAGTCCGGTCGACTGGCTGAGGCTGGCCGCTGCGGCCGCAGCAAAAGCCGCAAAGAGCATCTTGCCTTCCAGCCCGAGGTCGACAACGCCAGAGCGTTCCGAGACCAGGCCGGCCATGGCGCAGAGCAGCAGCGGCGTGCTGACGCGCAGCGTCGAAGCGATGATCGAGCCCAGCGCAATCTCATCCACCGCTGGCATCCTGCGTCCTGGTCCTGGCGTAAAGCCAGACAAAGGCCGGTTTGCTGACGCCGGCCATCGCACCGGCGAAAAGGACGATCAAGCCCTGTGCGGTCACCACCATCTCGCGGCTGAAGCCGGGCATTTCAAACGAAACCTCGACGCCGCCCTGGTAGAGCATGCCGAACAGCAGCGAGGCCAGGATGATGCCGATCGGGTGGCTGCGCCCCATCAGCGAAACCGCGATGCCGGTAAAGCCAGCGCCGGCGACGAAGTCCAGCGTCAGCTTGCCCTGCACGCCCGAGACTTCGTTGATCGCCGCCAGCCCGGCCAATGCGCCCGACAAGCCCATCGCGACCAGCACCTGCAGGCGCGGATTGATACCGGCGAAATGGGCCGCGCGCGGCGCGCTGCCAACCGCCCGCAAAGCGTAACCAGCGCCGCTTTTCCACAAGAACCAGTAGACAAAAGCGCAGACCAGCAGCGCCAGCAGCAGGCTCAGATTGGCCGGTGAAGAAGGCAGCTCCCAGCCGCCAATAGCAGCTAGGCTGTGCAGGGAAGGCATGCGGGCCGAACCGGCAAACAACGCGCTCTCGACCGACATATTGCCGCCGGGCCGCAGCCAGTTGACCAGCAGGTAGACATTCAGGCTGCTGGCCAGAAAATTGAACATGATCGTCGTGATCACGATATGGCTGCCGCGCCAGGCCTGCAGATAGGCCGGCACCAGTGCCCAGACCATGCCGAAAATCGCTGCAGCGAGCACCAGCAAGGGCAGCAGCAGCGGCGCGGGCAAGACCGAGCCCAGGCTCAGCGCCAGCAAGGTGACGCCGAGGCCGCCAAAGGTCGCCTGTCCTTCGCCGCCGATATTGAACAGCCCCGCCTGGTAGGCCACGGCCACAGCCAGCCCGGTGAAGATGAAGGTGGTGGCGTAATAGAGCGTGTAGCCGATGCCGCGAGCACTGCCAAGCGCACCCTGCAACAACATGGCAAAAGCCTGCTGCGGGCTCTGCCCAATTGCCAGCACGACCAGACCGGCAACAGCCAAAGCAACGAACAGATTCCACAGCGGCAACAAACCGACGTCGATCCAGCGCGGCAGGGTTTGATTCATGCCGGCATCGCCTCCGCAGGCTGCGCCTGCTCTGGCAGGTCGGCTTGCGCCGCCATCAGCAGGCCCAGCCTGGTTTCATCGCATTCGTCGATCGCCAGTTCACCGGTGATGCGCCCGCCATTCATCACGATCACCCGGTCAGCCAGGGTGAGTATTTCGTCGAGCTCGCTGCTGACCAGCAAGACCGCACAGCCGCCATCACGCAAGGCGCGCAGTTGCTGATGGATGAACTCGATCGCGCCAATGTCGACGCCACGCGTCGGCTGACCGACCAGCAGCACCGTCGGCGACTGGGCGATCTCGCGCGCCAGGATCAGTTTTTGCTGATTGCCCCCCGAAAATTTCGATGAGCCGAGTTCCACATCGCGCGGCCTGACGTCAAAGCGCTGCTGCATCGTCGCGGTCTGCTCACGCATCAAACGCTGGTTCATGCTCAAACCGAAAAGGCCTGTGCGCAACTGCGCCTGCTCGTGATAGCCAAGCGCCGCGGTTTCCCAGGCAGAAAAACCCATCACCATGCCGCAGGCCTGACGGTCCTCGGGCACATGGGCCAGTTTCAAATTGCGCGCGCTCGCCGGGTCAAGCCAGGCGTTGGCGTCAAACTGGCAGCCGCCAAGCTGCAGCCGGCCTTGGGTCGGCGCGAGCATGCCCGACAGGACTTCGAGCAATTCGCTCTGGCCATTGCCCGACACGCCGGCCAGACCGACGATTTCACCAGCGCGCAATTGCAGGCTGACATCGGCCAGCGTGGTGACCGCATTGGCGTTGACCAGCTTCAGTCCCTGCGCCGATAGCCGGATCTGGCCGGGCGCCAGATTGCTTTGCTGACGACCCAGATTGACCTTGCGCCCGACCATCGCCTCGGCCAGGCCTTCGGGGCTGGTGTCGGCGATCGCGCAGGTCTTCACGACCCGACCCGCGCGCATCACCGTGACCGCGTCACACAAACTCATCACTTCCTTCAGCTTGTGGGTGATCAGGATGATGGTCGTGCCCAGCGCTTTCAAGCGACGCAAGGTCTCGAACAACTGCAGCGTTTCCTGTGGCGTCAAGACCGCCGTGGGCTCGTCGAGGATCAGGATCCTGGCGCCACGGTAAAGGGCCTTGAGGATTTCAAGGCGCTGCAACTCGCCGACCGGCAACTCGCTGACCAGGGCGTCGAGCCGCACTTGAAGGCCGGTCTCCTGCATCAATTCGCCCAACTTTTGGCGTGTCTTGCGCGAGGCGGTCGGCAGGAAGAATCCGGGCTCGGCGCCGAGCATCACGTTGTCAAGACAGCTCAGCGTGTCAACCAGCATGAAATGCTGATGCACCAAACCCAGCCCCAGGGCGATGGCCTGCTTCGAGTCGGCGATCTGCACCGGGCTGCCAGCAACTTCTATGTGGCCCGAGTCGGCCTGGTAATAGCCGTAGAGGATGGCCATCAAGGTGCTTTTTCCAGCACCGTTTTCGCCCACCAGACCATGCACCGCGCCGGGCACCACCTCCAAGGTCACACCATCATTGGCCTGCACCGCACCAAAGCGTTTGGAGATATTGCAGAGTCGGACAGCGAAGTCAGTTGTCATTGTTGAAGACAGCCAGCCCCACAGCGATCAGTACTTGCAGGCGTTGTCCGCCATGTAATCGGCGACCTTGATCTTGCCCGCGATGATGTCGGCCTTGATCGCGTCGACTTTGGCCTTCAAGGCCGGGGTGACAAGCTTGGCGTTGTACTGGTCCATGGCATAGTCGACGCCGTCTTCCTTGAGCCCCAGATTGCTGACCCCAGGCGTCCAGGTCTTCAACACCTTGAACACCGCCACATCGACACGCTTGACCATCGAGGTCAGCATCGTGCCCGGTTGCAGATGGTTCTGATTGCTGTCGACGCCGATGGCCAGTCGGCCGGCATCCTTGGCGGCCTGATAAACGCCCGCGCCGGTACCGCCGGCGGCAGCAAACACCACGTCCGAGCCACGGGCGAACTGCGCCTTGGCCAATTCGCTGCCGCGCGTCGGGTCATTCCATGAACTCGAGGTCGTTCCGGTCATGTTCGAGAACACTTCGGCCTTGGGATTGGTCGCCTTTGCGCCCTGTTCGAAACCGCATTGAAACTTGCGGATCAGCGGGATGTCCATGCCACCGACGAAGCTGACCTTGCCGGTCTTGCTCGACAGAACGGCCATCGCCCCGACCAGATAACTGCCCTCATGCTCCTTGAACAGCAGCGACTGCACATTCGGCAGATTGACCATGCCGTCGATGATGACGAAATGAGTCTTGGGGAATTCCTTGGCCACCTGCTCAAGGGCTGAAGCCTGGGCAAAACCAACGCTGATGATCGGGCTGGCGCCGCGTTCGGCCATGCGCCGGATCGCCTGCACGCGCTGGGTGTCATTGCTGATTTCGAATTCCAGGTAGGGCTTGCCGCTTTCCTGCTTCCAGCGTTCGACGCCACGGTAAGCCGACTCATTGAACGATTTGTCGAACTTGCCGCCCATGTCAAAAATCACCGCGGGTTGGGTCGTCTGGGCCTGAGCCGGCGTCAGGGCGGCCGCCATGAACAGTGTCAAAGCGGCGATGACAAATGATGGGAAAGCGTTCATGGCATTGGATGGATGACAGGTTGGAACTTGATCGGCAAAATCCGACCGCGGCGGCATGGGCCGGTTGCCAGTGTATCGACTGCCCGGCTGCATCCCCAAGGTTTGCGCGAATTGATCGCCCCGGCGCCATAGATAGCCATTGCGGCCCACTGGCGTCAACTGCAGACGACCGGATGGGTCGCCAAAGGACTGCCGCCAGAGTCGGCTTCATACTTACCTTCAAACCAATAAAATTGACAATAAATTTCCATGACCAGCGCGGCGATGCAGCAGCTCTGGTATTCATGACGTCAGGTCACTTCGAACCCCCTTGAAAGCACGGTCATCATGATGTTTGGCGACTTTACCGGGACCATTGTCATGCTCTCTCTTTCTTCAAGCTGCTGTTGTCGTTGCTGCCCAAGAATGCTGGCTGAGCAGCAGCTGCAGTCAGCCATGGTTCGCCCACCTTGAAACAGGCGCTATTGGCTGTCCGGTCACGGTATCCGCTATCCTCGGACCCAGTTTCAATGGCGATGCTCATCGGAATTCTCGAGAAACCCCGCCAATCATGGCGGGAAGGTAGAGGGGCAGCCCGTGAGGGCTGCTGACGGTGCAGAGGAGGCGCGCTGCGCCTCGACGTAAGCCTTGATGGTTTCCCGTGGCGCACCGCCTGCGCTGACGACGCAGTACGAAGGCGACCACAGCACGCCTTTCCAGT
>CAIJIT010000225.1 GCA_903820745.1 uncultured Burkholderiales bacterium | reverse complement strand
GGTGCTGCATGTCCAGTTCATGGGCCTTGGCAACATCTTCCGGTGTTACGCCCGGCAGATCGTGGATGTCGAGATAGGTGGGCATGTGAGAAGGCTCCGCACGTCAATAAAGTTGTTCTGAAGGTTGTTTCCCTTCAGCTGCCGATCTTGCGACGCGCGACAGGCCGATAGATGCTATGGACAAGCCGTCCCCACCAGTCGGCCAATTTCAGCCCCACGCAGTTCGGCCTCTGCGGCCAGCACCAAAGGGGACTTTCCCCTTTGGAAACCCGCGGGGGTTTCAGCTTGAGCGCCCGCGACTCGTCAAGTGGCGGTGCTTGGGTCACTCTTGCAGCCGACGCGCAGGTTTAGGGCCTGTTGTTGCGTCGTAACGGTTCATCACCAAGGAGACAATCATGACCCAGAGCACCACCAAGACAGACATTTTGCACACTTCGCAGGCTTTGTACATCGCCATGGACCTCGGCCGCGACAGTTGGCAATTGGCCATCAGCGACGATCGCAGAGCCAAACGCGAAGTCTCAGTCAAGCGCGCCGACGTCGACGACGCAAAGGCGGAATTTCTCCAAGAAGTCGAGAAGTCCCGCGAAAAATTCGGGCTGGCACCCGACGCGCCCGTGTTCGCGCTGTACGAGGCCGGACGCGATGGCTTTTGGATCGCCAGATGGCTGCAAGCCTGCGGGATTTCATGCATTGTCGTCGACCCGTGCAGCATCCTGGTCGATCGCAAAGCCAAACAGCGCAAAAACGACGCCATTGACGCCCGTGCGCTCCTGGACCTGCTCGTGCGTCACGTGACCGGCGACCGCGAGGTCCAAACCGTGCCCATGCCGCCCGCCGACGTCGAGGACGCGCGGGAGCTGGGCCGGCTCATCACCAAGTTGGGCCAGACCCGGCGTATTTTGACCAGCCGGCTGCGCTCGATCCTGTGGCGAATGGGCATTGATGTTGCGTATCGGGAGGATTTGCCCAAAGAAATTCCACTGATGCGGACGGGTGACGATCGGCCGCTCGGTGTCGTCACGCGGATGGAGTTGGAAACACTGTGCGGGCAAATCGCCGGATTGGACCGCGATATCCATCGCTTGGAGGACGAGCGCGTGGCGCAAATGAAAAAACCGGAGACGCTACCCCAGCAGCAGGCGCAGCAGCTGGAACGCCTCGTCGGCATCGGCCCGATTGGTGCGTGGACGCTGGCCCATGAGGTGTTCGGCTGGCGCACGTTTGCCAATGGCAAAAAGCTGGGCTCGTACGTGGGCTTGGCCCCGACGCCGCACTGCTCCGGACAAATGCAGCGCGAGCAAGGCATCAACAAGGCCGGGCCCGGGCGGATCCGCGCGCTGATGGTGCAGCTTGGTTGGCTGTGGCTGCATCACCAGCCCCAGAGCGGGCTGGCCAAGTGGTACAAGGAGCGCTTCGGGCCGACAGCAAAACGGTCGCGTAGAGTTGGGATCATCGCCGTCGCACGCAAACTACTGATTGCGCTGTGGAAATTTGTCACCACCGGCGAAATCCCCGACGGCGCAGAACTCAAAGCGGCGTCGCACAAAATCACTTCACCGCGTCAGCCCGGTTCGCTGACGGGCCGCCGGCGGGTCAACGGCCCGCAGCTCAAGCAAGCAGCTTGATTCAAATACCGGTAATTCAACACCAAATGGAGGCAAGTTCAAATCCCAAAGTCACCAAAAATCAACCCAAACTCGGAAAGGCTGTTGCCTGGCTGAGTCCGGCGGTTGCGGGCACTCGGCGGACCGCCTGGTCGCGAAAGTGACCGACCCGATAGATTGGGCTGCCCGCCCGCCGGTCCTCACAGCGTGTACTACGCAAACAGCATTGTGGACGCAGTTCAATTGACGCTGCGCCGGATAGAAGGTCGCAGTCCGCTGGACGGACGCGAAAAAGAGGACTGGAACCTCGGATTCGGTTACGGCAAGCCAGATGAGATGGGTTCAAGATTGGCGAAGAAGGGACTTGACTTGGAGGAGGTCATAGAAGGCGTTCCGAGCATGTCCACCTGCTGAACTTGCCTGCCACATTCGTCGCCCTGGCAGCGCCGGACCGTCCGGCGCCGCGCCTGGACCGAGCATGACCTGCTGTTCGCGACCTGTCGAGGCCCAAAAGCGTGTGGTTTTGGGCCACTCAGGCGCACC
>CAIJIT010000224.1 GCA_903820745.1 uncultured Burkholderiales bacterium | reverse complement strand
CATGAGTCGGTATTCCGCAACTTCACGCTTGCCTTGCTGATCGTGCCGATTTCGTTTTCATCCAATGCCATTCGCATCCTGATCCTCGCCTTGCTGACCTATTACTTCGGCGATGAAGTGGGGCAGGGCTTCATGCACCAGTTATCCGGCATGGCCTTGTTCCTGACAGCGTTGATGTTGATTGTCGTGACCGACAGCGCCCTGCGCCTGCTTGCAAAACGGGTGTGGCGCTAAGCCCAGGCAACAGCATGCAGTCGACCAAGATACCCTTCAGAACCTCCGCCTTGGCTGCATTGGCGATGATGCTTGCTGCAGCCCTGGCCTCCCTCGCAACGCCACAGTTGCATGCGCTAAGCGCTGCTCCAAGCCTGGAAAACACCGTGCCGATGGCATTCGGAGACTGGAAGGCCGTCAGGGATACGCAGTTGCAGGTCGATGTGTCGAGAGGTGTCGAGACCCAGTCCGAACAGCCCTATGACCAGACCGTTATGCGCACCTATGTGAACAGCCAAGGCCAGCGCGTGATGCTGGCCCTGGCCTGGGGTGAAAGGCAAAGGCAAGACGTCAAGGTTCACCGCCCAGAGGTCTGTTACCCAGCACAGGGCTACTCCGTGGTCAGCCTGCAGGTTGACAAGCCCTTGCTCATGGCCGGCAAGGCAGAACCGGTACCGACTGTGAGCTTGCTGACCCAAAACCGCGGGAGCATGGAAGCCGTGCGGTACTGGATCAGGATCGGCACGCAGTACGGCGGTGACGGTTTGAAGGCTCGCTGGTACATCCTCAAGGAAGGCCTGGCCGGGCGCATACCTGACGGCGTGCTGGTGCGTGCATCGCAGAGGCTCAGGAGTTCAGATGAAGTCGCCATTTCCCAAAAAACCATGGCGGATTTTCTGGTCGAACTGGTTGAGGCAGTGCCTGGGGAATATAGAAATATATTGATCAATTAGAGATTTTTAAAAATCATGGAGGAGGCGCTTTTCTCCAGATTAAAAACTATCAGGACGTATTAAAATAAATACACCGCTCATAAAACAAACATTATTCCTGTTGCTGCTTGGAATTTTTCTTGGACTCTTGTGCGCACTGCTGGGCAGCACCGTTGCTGAACGACCCATGTTGTTCGTGGCATTGCCAGTTTTGATTTTATTGGGATTAACATTCTATATAGATCAGAAGGCTTTGGTGGCCGTAATAATCCTGTTCCGCGCCGCCGCCGATCCAATCTTTGAAAATACTCGTTTCGGAAATTTCACGGGTCTTGGCGGGATGGTTAATCTGGCCATCATTGCGATCGCTTTCACCTTGGTGCTGAAGGACCCGAAGCGGGTGCCGCGACAAGCATGGTGGGCATGGCTGCCGTTTCTATGTCTGCAGTTTATTGGCTTGTTGCATGCTCCAGACGCGTATCCGGAGGCGCGCCAACTGTTGGCGCAGGTATCCACCTTTGCGATGTTCGTGGCGGCTTTTTATCTCGTCGACGATTTGCCCTCAATGGAGAGGGCTCTGCGCCTTATTCTAGGGTCGTCCGTGCCGGTGATGATTATATCGATTGGCTATATTTTGAATGGACAGGCCTATTCATCCCTCAATGGTGCGGAGACTGTATCGGAGCGTTATGCCGGGCCATTTCCTCATCCGAATATTTTGGCATTCTATACTACGTTGATAATTGCATTGAATTTTTATTTTATAAAGCGGGGTGTTAATTATTTGATGAGCTGGAAAGTGCTGTGTGCAGTTTTATATATGATGGTTTTATTGATTGTGCTATATAGCACGAAGACACGCAGTGCCTGGCTAGCTGCAGCAGTTATGTTTGGAATATATGGAATTATATTCGAGCGCCGTTACCTTATATATTTATGCCTTCTCCCTGCATTGGCGATGTTGGTCCCGGAGTTTCGAGATCGAATATTTGACTTGAACCAGGGCAACGTTGCAGTCCAATATGCAAGGCTTAATTCTTTTGCCTGGCGTCAGTTGGCGTGGCAAGACGGGTTGCAATGGATGGAGCCCATACGCTATTTTTGTGGTTACGGGAATGGTGGTTTCTTTTTTTATTATCCGATATTTAATTCCATGGGGGGAAGAGTAAATTTCGGTGCACACAATGTACTGGTGCAGCTATTTTTTGATGTCGGCGTCTTTGGAGTGACGACCTACTTGTGGATGTTTATTGCTTGCTTCGGGATGTTGAGAAAAAATTTCAGAGTCAATTACATGCTGAAAATTTTTGCGACAGCGTTGCTGTTTGGGTATTTGATAATTTCTCTTTCGGATAATATGCTTGGTTATCTTGTCTATAACTGGTATTTTTGGTTCTTTATCGGTGCTGCCTGCGCAATGGTATCGAATTTGCAGCGGCAAACTATCACTGGGATTCCGCCAAGTGGCGTTGGCAATCCTTTGCGTGCTAATCCAGGTTAACTGGTGATTCCGATGAACTCATATTTACCTAAAGAAGGTATATTTTTTTATTTGTTGAAATATATAATAGTATTTATTTCACTCGGCGGCTCAATGACAGTATCCGCAGAGGGCTTGTGGGGTACGTACCTGAAGCCTTTTTCCGTACAGTCACCCTGGAACGCGCGACCAGTGAGTCCGGTGCTCGATAACTTCGAGATTCCTCGGTCCGATTATTTTCCAACCGTCGCACAGGGTAAATACTCGACGGGAGTCTTTCTCGCTTCGGCAGACGATCAATCAATGCCGGTGCTTGCCTTGCCAGGCCGGCGTGGCGTCTGGATTCCGGATGCCGAGGAATACCGACAGACCGTCGAGATTGCCCATTGGCCCGCCGAAGTGCTGCCTGCCTCGGGATCCGACGGGCACGCTGACATCGTTGATCCCGGCTTGGGCATCGTGCATTCATTCTTTCAGTTGAAGAATATCGATGGGCAATGGCGTGCCGGCCAATATGCATGGACAAGTATCGGTGGGCGTGGCTGGGGTGAACCCGGGCATTATTTCCAGGGCGCTCGGGCCGCTGCCGTACCCAGCATGGGCGGCATCATCCGCAAACATGAAGTCGATGATGGCGAAGGGATCTACAGGCACGCCTTGGCAGCCTCGCTCACCTTCAATGCCTTGAGCGCGAACCCGGCATATGTTTATCCCGCCACTTCCGCAGACGGCAGTGCTGCAACGACAAACACTGGCCGCATCCCAGAGGGCGCGCTGCTGATGCTCCCGGGCAACTTCGACACCCTGACCATCAGCAATGCCAAGCTTCGCAAGGTCGCCGAGACCTTGAAGGTCTACGGTGCCTATGTGGTTGATCGGAACGTCGGCACGCCTTTCGTCATCTATGTGGAAAACGGCAGCGACTTCAACCTTCACGGCAGCAAATGGGATAACGCCGTAGCGAGAGACCTCGACCGCATCCGCGCTGCATTGCGCCAAGTCGTCAAGACATCTGGCTGGCTAGACGGCGATGGCAAGGCCATGAAAATGGATCGCCGGCTCAACTTGCTGTCAATGCGCGGTGCTTGGAAACTTGATAGCGGCAACCAGGCCGGCGTCTACGACACCTGGCAGCAACGCCTCATGTTTGCTCCGGCATCTGGCCCGGTGGTGCAGACCAATTACAGCGGCCGGATTCTGAACCCGATCACATGGGCAATTCCCAAGTCGGGCGAAGTGTTCCGGCTGACAACCCACGCAACGGGCGGCGCAAGATTACGTCTGCAGTTGTTCGCGCTTAAGTCTTCACAAAAGCTCTTTGACAGCGGCGAACTGGCAGACGAGCGCGTTGTCGTCTTCAATTGGCCTGCCGAGCAGGCCAGGGCTGTCGCAATTGCCTACAGTGGGGTGGGCGGGCAAGCCTCGTCGGTTGGCGGCAGCTTGGTGGCTGTAGGCGGCGATGAGGCTGAGCGCTGACATGGCTGACCATGACTGGCCAGTTGACCTGACACGCTGCACGGGTAGTCGCGGCAAGTTGCATCGCATGCAGCCCTTATGGGCACTGCCGAGTCATCGGCTCGGGCGCCGCGTGGCGGCTCGCCCGCGTGGCTTGCACTGCCGGCTTCAGGATCGCAATTGCGGTGCGCTGTTCAGGTGGGACTTAACCCGTATCGGTGTGTCCACAACGCCCCGATCAGGTCTTTTGACTTTGAAGTGCATCGCAGCCGGTCAAGTGCCTAGGACGGCCTTATGACCATCGCCTACTTGGTCAGCCATTACCCTAAAGTCAGCCACACCTTCATCCGGCGCGAGATCCTGGCCCTCGAGCAGCTGGGCCTTCCGATCGTCCGACTGGCCGTACGCGGCTGGGCAGATGATGCGCCAGATCCTCAAGATCAAGCGGAGATCGCCAAGACCCGGTATCTGCTTCAGAGCGGTATGTCCGCGTTGGCCTGGGCTTCAGCGCTGGCCCTTATTGCCTCGCCAGGTCGCTGGACTTCTGCATTCTTGCTGGCGTTGCGAATGTCCCGGCGTGCCGATCGACCCTGGCCTGTGCACCTGATCTACCTGGCCGAAGCCTGCCTTGCGCTGCGTTGGCTGCGCGATGCCGAGGCAACCCACCTGCATGCCCACTTCGGCACCAACGCCGCCGAGGTAGCGATGCTGGTCAACAAGTTGGGCGGCCCCTCCTATAGCTTCACAGTGCATGGCTCAGAGGAATTCGACAAGCCGGAGTTTTTGCATCTTCGCGAGAAATTGAAGCGGGCAAGTTTCGTCATCGCTGTGACCTCCTACTGCCGCAGCCAGCTCTATCGTTGGATGGAGCCCCCGCAATGGAGCAAGGTCAACCTGGTGCGCTGTGGCCTTGAGCGAGCCTTCTATGAAAATACTGTTCCGCCACCGTCGGGCCATCGACTGGTCTGCGTTGGCCGGCTCAGCGACCCCAAGGGCCATCTCCTGCTGATCGAGGCCGCTGGCTTGCTTGCAGCACAGAGCATTGACTTCGAGCTGGTGATGGCCGGTGACGGTGAACAGCGGCCGCTGATCGAAGCCAGGGTTGCCGAGTTGGGCCTCAAGAAGAATGTCCGCATCACCGGCTGGATCACCA
Organism: uncultured Burkholderiales bacterium; assembly: GCA_903820745.1. Lineage (GTDB taxonomy): Bacteria > Pseudomonadota > Gammaproteobacteria > Burkholderiales > Burkholderiaceae_C > Paucibacter_A. Next base: position 421 of record CAIJIT010000224.1, on the reverse strand, counting down.
GCGCCCAGGTGCGAGACGAAATCATCGGGGCGCGGGCACTGGTCTTAGCGAGCTTTGCAGAAGGGCTGCCCATCGTCTTGATCGAAGCGATGGCCTTGAAGCGCCCAGTCGTCACAACCTGGATCACCGGAATTCCTGAACTGGTGCGGCACGGCGAACATGGCTGGCTATTTCCTCCAGGGGATGTTCAAGCCTGCGCCGCTGCAATGGGGGCCTGTCTGAATTGCCCGCTTGAAGAACTGGCGCGCATGGGTGAAGCAGCCAAGCTGGCTGCACTCGAATTGCACGACATCGAGAAAGAAGCGGGCAAGCTAGCTGCCTTGTTCGCCACGCAATCTCGCCAAGAGAACGGGGCAGCCTCCGTTATGGCGCGGTAATTGGCTGAGTAAAGTCCATGGCCTTAACCATCAAAGGGCGGATG
>CAIJIT010000223.1 GCA_903820745.1 uncultured Burkholderiales bacterium | reverse complement strand
GCGGGTGGTCGGGCAGGACGAAGCGATCACTGCGGTGGCAGATGCGATCCGCCGTTCGCGTGCCGGCTTGTCAGACCCGAATCGTCCGACTGGCAGCTTCCTGTTTCTGGGCCCTACCGGGGTCGGAAAGACCGAGTTGTGCAAGGCCTTGGCTGGCTTCTTGTTCGACAGCGAAGAGCACATGATCCGCGTCGACATGAGCGAGTTCATGGAGAAACATTCGGTCAGCCGCTTGATCGGCGCGCCTCCGGGCTATGTCGGCTACGAGGAGGGCGGCGCCTTGACCGAAGCGGTGCGCCGCAAGCCGTACAGCGTGCTGCTGCTCGACGAGGTCGAGAAAGCCCATCCGGATGTCTTCAATGTGCTGTTGCAGGTGCTTGACGATGGCCGGTTGACCGATGGTCAGGGGCGCACGGTGGATTTCAAGAACACCGTGATCGTGATGACCAGCAACCTCGGTTCGCAACAGATCATGGCCCTGGTCGGCGAGCCGACCGAGGTCATCCGTGAAGCGGTCTGGGCCGAGGTGAAAGCGCATTTCCGTCCCGAGTTCCTCAACCGCATTGATGAAACCGTCGTCTTCCATGCACTCGACAGCTCGCACATCAAGGCGATTGCACGAATCCAGTTGCAGATTCTCGAGAAGCGACTCGACAAGCTCGAGATGAAGCTCGATGTCAGCCCGGCGGCGCTTGATGAATTGGCCAAGGTTGGTTTTGATCCGGTGTTCGGCGCAAGGCCACTGAAGCGGGCGATCCAGCAGCGGGTCGAAAACCCCTTGTCCAAGCTGATCCTGCAAGGTCGTTTCGGACCCAAGGACGTGATTCCGGTCGATGTCGAACTCGGCGTGTTCCAGTTCGGCCGGGTGGTTCACTGAGCAAAGCCGCCTGGATCGGCGAAGTCAGGTCAAGCCCGCTGCAGCAGGGGGGCTCGATCTGACTCCGGATGCCGTCGGGGGTGCTACTCCTTAGAATCGAAGCCCCGTTGCATGACGCCTTGTTCAAAGGCGACCGAGACCCGCTGCATGAATCCTTCCGCTTCCCCTGTTGTCATCGTCGGTGCCGGTCTGGCCGGCTTGACTGCCGCACTCCATCTGGCGGATCAAGTTCGGGTCATCGTGCTGGCCAAACGCGGGCTCGGCGAGGGTGCTACCGCATGGGCTCAGGGCGGCATTGTCGGCGTACTGGGCACTGACGACAGCATCGAAAGCCATGTCCGTGATACCCAGGATGCCGGTGCGGGCCTGGTCGACGAAACGACCGCGCGCTTCATCGCCGAAAGCAGTGCCGCTGCCGTGGCCTGGCTGGTCGAACAGGGCGTGCCTTTCACGCCTGACCAGGAAGGCCCACTGGGCCTGCATTTGACCCGTGAAGGCGGGCATGCCGTGCGGCGCATCGCCCATGCGGCAGATGCCACCGGCAAGGCGATCCATGACCAATTGCTGGCGGCGGCGAAAGCCCATCCGAACATCACGCTGCGCGAACGCTGGATGGCGCTCGACCTGATCACCTCGCGCCATCTGAAGCGCGACGAACCGCCGCGTTGCTATGGCATCTATGTGCTCGACATGGACAAGCAGCGGGTCGAAACCCTGGCGGCGCAGGCGGTGATCCTGGCCACCGGCGGCGCCGGCAAGGTCTACCGCTACACCACCAATCCCGACACCTCGACCGGTGACGGCATCGCGATGGCCTGGCGCGCCGGCTGCCGGGTGGCGAATATGGAGTTCATCCAGTTCCATCCGACCTGCCTTTATCACCCGCAGGAGACCAGCTTTTTGATCACCGAGGCGCTGCGCGGCGAGGGCGGCCATCTGAAGCTGCCCGATGGCACGCGTTTCATGGCTTCGCATGATGATCGGCTCGAACTCGCGCCCCGCGACATCGTCGCCCGGGCGATCGATTTCGAAATGAAAAAGCATGGCATCGACCATGTCTGGCTTGACGCGACCCATCTCGGCGAATCGTTCCTGAAAGAGCATTTTCCGATGATCCATGCGCGCTGCCTTGCGCTGGGCATCGACATTGCGCGCGAGCCGATCCCGGTCGTCCCGGCCGTGCACTTCACCTGCGGCGGCGTGGTCACCGATCTGGCCGGACGCTGCGATCTGCCGGGTCTCTATGCGGTTGGCGAAACGACTTACACCGGCCTGCATGGCGCCAACCGCCTGGCCAGCAATTCACTGCTCGAATGCGTGGTGCTGGGCCGGACTTGCGCCGAACAGATCCTCACTGAAACTGCTCCCGAGGCCTCGCCTTTGCCCGCCTGGGACGAAAGTCAGGTCGAGAATGCCGACGAGCAGGTGGTGATCGCGCACAATTGGGACGAATTGCGGCTGTTGATGTGGAACTATGTCGGCATCGTCCGCACGACCAAGCGGCTGGAGCGGGCGCTGCACCGGATTTCGCTGTTGCGCAGTGAAATCGACGATTACTACTCGAATTTCCGCGTCAACCGTGACCTGCTCGAGCTGCGCAATCTGGTCGAATGCGCCGAGTTGATCGTGCGCTCGGCCCTGTTGCGGCATGAAAGCCGCGGCCTGCATTTCAGCCGCGATTACCCGCGTACGCTGCCGGTCAGCTTTCCCACCGTGCTGATCACCAATCACAACCAGCGCTGAACGCCTGGCCCGCCTCAAGCGGCGCCGATGCCGGGCACCAGGCCACTGCTTGATTTTTTCGCGGCGACAAAGTCGAGCATCCTCTCGATGCAACGCAGCGCTTGCACCCGCAGCGCCTCGTCGATCAGGATTTCGCCGCTGCCGCTCGCCAGGCAATCGACCAGACCCTGCAAGCCGTTCATCGCCATCCAGGGGCAATGGGCGCAGCTCTTGCAAGTGGCGCTGCGGCCGGCGGTCGGGGCCTCGAGCAGGATTTTGCCCGGCGCCAGTTGACGCATCCGGTGCAGGATGCCGTTGTCGGTGGCCACGATGTATTCGGTCGCGCTGCCCTTGACCACGGCTTCAATCAGTTTGGAGGTCGAACCGACCACATCGGCCAGCGCCACCACGCTTTGCGGCGACTCCGGATGCACCAGCACCAGTGCGTTCGGATGCTGCTCGCGCATCAACTGCAATTCCAGGCCCTTGAATTCGTCATGGACGATGCAGACGCCGTTCCACATCAGCATGTCGGCGCCTGTTTGCTCCTGGATATAGCGACCCAGATGCCGGTCCGGTGCCCAGAGGATTTTCTCGCCGCGCGCTTTCAGGTCGGCAACGATGTCGAGCGCACAACCGCTGGTGACCATCCAGTCGGCACGCGCCTTGACCGCCGCACTGGTGTTGGCGTAAACGACCACGGTGCGGTCCGGATGCGCGTCACAGAAGGCTGCAAAGTCGTCAGCCGGGCAGCCGAGGTCGAGTGAGCAGGTGGCATCCAGGTCGGGCATCAGCACGCGCTTTTCGGGGCTCAGGATCTTCGCGCTTTCACCCATGAAACGCACACCGGCCACCACCAGCGTCTGCGCCGGGTGCTCGCGACCGAAACGGGCCATCTCGAGTGAATCGGCAACACAGCCGCCGCTGGCCAAGGCCAGATCCTGCAGATCGCCGTCAACGTAGTAATGCGCCACCAGCACTGCGTTCTTGGCCTTCAGCAGATCGGCGGCGCGGGCGATCAAGGCAGCGCGCTGGATCGCATCGAGGGCGGCGGGCTGTTTCGCCCAGGCATTGGCGGTTGAGCAATGCCCCTGGGCATCCTGGCGGGTGTAGTCATAAAGCAGTTGATCCATCGGTTGATTTTAGGATGCTTGGCGCTTTGGCGCAGCGATCGCCTGCTTGGGCGAGAATCGGACCCAACGCTGACGACTCCCAACTCGCTGATGACTGCTGCTGTTTTGCCTATTTCAATTCCGGATCAATCCCGCCGGGATTTTTCAACCATCGGCCTGGTCGGGTTGGCCCATGGCACCTCGCATTTTTTTCACATGCTGCTGCCGCCCTTGTTTCCGATCTTCATCCATGATTTCGGACTCAGTTATTCCCAGCTCGGCCTGCTGGTGACGGTGTTTTTTGTGGTCTCCAGCATCGGTCAGGTGCTCGGCGGTTTCCTGGTTGACCGCAGCGGCGCCAGGCCGGTGCTGTTCGCAGCGCTGTCCTGCTTCTTGTTCGCTTCGATTGCCGCGGGTCTGGCTGACGGATTTGGCGGTCTGCTGCTGGCCGCAGCGTTTGCAGGGCTTGGCAATTCGCCCTTCCATCCGATTGACTTCACCATCCTCAACAAACGCGTGTCGCAACCGCGTCTGGGCCATGCTTTTTCGGCGCACAGCATTTCTGGCAACCTCGGTTGGGCGGCGGCGCCCTTGTTCATCATCGGCATTGCCGAGTTGTCAGGCAACTGGCGCTTTGCTTATCTGGGCACCGCCTTGCTCGCCACAGGCGTGATCGTCTTGCTGGCTTTCAAGCGCGATGCGATCAATGATGCCCATGGCAGTTGGGCGCATGAAAAACCCGGCCTGCTTGCAGCCAAAGCTGAACATCCGCTGGCTTACCTGAGGCTGCCGTCGATCTGGTTGTGCTTTTCGTTCTTCTTCTTCAGCACCACGGCGCTCTGTGCGGTCCAGAGCTTTGCCACGCCGGTGCTGGCCAGGCTTTATGCCCTGTCGCTGCATGCCACTGCCATGGTCGTCACCGCCTATATGCTGTGTGGCGCAGCGGGCATGCTCATCGGCGGCTTCTGGGTGGCAAAGTCGGCCAAGCTGGAACGCAATATCGCCATCGGCCTCTGTTGCTCAGCGCTGTTGCTGGGCCTGACCGCATCCGGCCTGCTGGCGCCGTTGCTGGCAGCGGTTTGCGTGGCACTGGCTGGCTTTGGCGTGGGTCTTGCCGGGCCGTCGCGCGACATGCTGATCAAGCAGGCTTCACCGCCCGGCGCCACTGGACGGGTTTATGGCACGGTGTATTCGGGGTTGGACATCGGCTTTGCGCTGGCTGCGCCCTTGTTCGGCGCGATGCTCGACCAGGCCATGCCGGCCGGCGTGTTTTACGCCTCGGGTCTATCGCTGTTGCTGGCGGTGCTGGCGGCGTTATTGGTTGGACGGGAGAAAAAATAATGACAAGTTCAAATCCACGCCGGATTGCCGGTCATCTGCTGGTCGAAGCGTTGATCGAACAGGGCGTCGAGACGGTTTTTGGCGTGCCTGGCGAAAGCTATCTGGCCGTACTCGATGGCTTGCACGAGCATCGCGAAAAAATCCGCTTCATCGCCTGTCGTCAGGAAGGCGGCGCGGCTTTCATGGCCGAAGCCCAGGGCAAGCTCAGCGGCCGTCCCGGCATCTGTTTTGTCACCCGCGGGCCCGGGGCGACCAACGCCAGCATCGGGCTGCACACGGCTTTCCAGGACTCGACGCCGCTGATCCTGTTCGTCGGTCAGGTTGCCAGCGATCAGCGCGACCGTGAGGCCTTCCAGGAGCTCGACTATCGGCAGATGTTCGGCCCTGGCACGCTCGGTCTGGCCAAATGGGTCGGTGAAGTGCATGACGCCGACCGCCTGCCCGAGTATGTGGCGCGCGCCTTCCACACCGCGATGCAGGGCCGCCCCGGGCCGGTGGTGATCGTGCTGCCTGAAGACATGCTGAGGCAGGTAACGGCTGCGCCTGTGCTGCCGCGTGCTGAAGCTGCGCTGGCCTGGCCCGCCCCGGCGGCGCTGGCTTCGCTGCGCCAGCGCCTGGCTGCGGCCAAGCAGCCGCTGCTGATCGCCGGCGGTGGTGGCTGGACTGCCGACAGCTGCAGCGCTTTGCAAAGCTTTGCCGAGGCCTGGCAGCTGCCGGTGGCTTGCGCTTTCCGTTTTCAGGATCTTTTCGATAACCGTCACCCTTTGTATGCCGGTGATGTCGGCATCGGCATCAGCCAGGCCTTGGCCAAGCGCGTGCAGGACGCCGATCTGATCATCGCGCTCGGGCCACGCCTGGGCGAGATGACCACCGGCGGCTATCAGTTGCTGCAGGCACCGCGCCCGGCGCAGCAACTGATCCATCTGCATGGCGGTGCCGAAGAGCTGGGCCGCGTCTATGCGGCCGACCTGATGATCAACGCCAGCATGAGCTGTGCCGCGCAGGCATTGGCGACTCTTGAAGCGCCGGTTTCGGTCACCTGGCAACAATGGACGCAGGACGCCAATGCCGATTTCCAGGCGAACCGGGTGGCGCAGCCGGTCAGCCCGCTGGACATGGCCGAAGTCATCCAGTGCCTGAACCGCTTGATGCCCGAGGACACGATCTTCACCAATGGCGCCGGCAATTTCAGTGGCTGGCTGCAGCGTTTCCACCAATACCCGGCCCTGCATCAGCAAGGCCGCACGCAGCTGGCGCCGACTTCGGGGGCGATGGGCTACGGTGTGCCGGCGGCGGTGGCTGCGGCCTTGTTGAAGCCTGCGACCTGGGTCGTCAACCTCGCAGGCGACGGCGACTTCTTGATGACAGGCCAGGAGTTGGCCACGGCAACCGGCTATGGCGCCAAACAGCTGATCAGCATCGTCGTCGACAACGGTACCTACGGCACGATCCGGATGCACCAGGAGCGCGAATATCCGGGCCGGGTTTCGGGCAGTGATCTGTTCAACCCCGATTTCGCCATGCTGGCTCAGTCCTATGGCTGGGCGGCACAGCGGGTCGAGCGTACCGAAGATTTCGAGCCTGCTTTGCGCGTAGCGCTGCAGGCCGGCAAACCGACGCTGATCCATTTGCGCCTGTCGGCCGATGTCTCGACGAGCCGCAGCACGCTCGGCGCGATCCGTGCCGCTGCCCAAATTCGTCTGGGTCAATAATCCATGCAAACGATCGAGTTTGAATTGCGCGGCGAATTCATCACGCTTGACCGCTTGCTCAAGGCTACCGGACTGGCCGAGAGCGGGGGGCGGGCGCGCGTCATCATCACCGAAGGGTGGGTCCAGGTGAATGGCCAGGACGAGTTGCGCAAGACCGCCAAGATCCGCGCCGGCCAGGTGGTCAGCCTTCAAGGGGTACGCGTGCGCGTGTTCGAGGCCGGTCCGACCTGATTTTCCGCGCCGCGCGGCAAGCGTTTCCAAGCGTGCCGCCGATTGACTGTCCGCATCAAGGCGCTGGAATTTCTGCTGAGAATCACCCGATGGTTACCATCGATCGGGGGTCGCTGATGTGGAAATTCACCATCACCTGGCTTGTGCTGCTCGCGCTATCAGCTTGTGGCAAATCGCCAGGACCTGTTGAAGATGCGAGCTTGCCCGGGCGCATGCAAAAAATCAGCATCGCCATCACCTTACAGCCGCTAAGTGCTTTGATCCATATCGCTGAAGCCAAGGGCTATTTCAAGTCCGAAGGGCTTGAGGTTCAATTCCAGCGCTTTGAGTTCGGCAAACCGGCCTTGCAGGCTGTGCTTGACGGCAGGGCTGACCTGGCGGTCGCGGCTGAAACGCCGATCATGTTCGCGATCTTGAAGGGCGAAAAAATCGTCATCGTCGCCAATATCGAGGCCAGTAGTACCAACAATGGCGTCGTGGCCAGAAAAAGCCCGGGGATCTCGACGCTCGCCGACTTCCAGGGCCGACCAGCACCTCGGGCCGCAGTTCGCGCACCATCTGCCACATCAGCAGGCCAGCATCACGCCCATGGCCAGCATCGGTTAGCAACTCGCGAAAGTCGAAGGTCAACTGTTCGCCGAAGCGCATGGCAGCCCGACCCGTTATGGAGCGGCG
>CAIJIT010000222.1 GCA_903820745.1 uncultured Burkholderiales bacterium | reverse complement strand
GCCTGGTTGCGATTCAAATTGCTGCGCCATCAAGCGGTTGATCGCCGGCAGCGAAGCCGGGCGGTGTGCATATCGGGTCGAAATATGGGCGGCGACCTGGACCTGCAACTGCGCGGCTTCAAAGGGCGATTCGACTTCGACCCTGACCGAGTCTTCCGGCAGCCCGAGCATGTCCAGGTAGAAATCGCCCGGTTGCAAGGTGGCCGAAAACAGCACGGCCGAATGGGCCGCGGCAAAGCGCGGTTTCAAAAACGGCGCCGGGACGACATTGCGGATGCACAAGGTCGACGAGGTACGGCCGAGGCCGGCTGGCTCCAGGCTCAGATCGCACAGCGCGTGTTCGTCAAACAACTCGGCCAGCCGGGTGAAATGCAGGGCCTCGAAATAAAAGGTCTGCATTGCCGGGTGCAGCTGCGTCGGGTGGTCGACCAGGTATTGGCTGATGGCGCTGCAGGCTTGTTGCAATGCGGTCAGCAGCTTGGCGGGCAGGGCGGTGTAGACCTGATAAGGCAAGCTCTGCGCCTTGTTCAGAGCATTCCAGTTGCGCTGCAAGCGCGCCAGTGGAAGCTTCAATTCGGGCGGGGCGGCAGCCTTCACGGCCCGCAAGCTGGTTTGCTGCAGCTCGGCCGAGTACATCTTGCGGCCGCGTTCGACCAAGTTATGGGCTTCATCGACGAGCAAGGCAACGCGCCATTGCATTGATTGGGTCAGGCCATGCAGCATGGCATTGAGGTCAAAGAAATAGTTGTAATCGCCGACCACCAAATCGCACCAGCGACTCATCTCCTGGCTCAGGTAATAAGGGCAGACCTGGTGCGCCAGCGCCAGTTCGCGCAAGGCCGCCCGGTCGAGCATGCCGGACTGGAGGCTGATTGCGGCGCTGCGGGCCTGCGGCAGGCGGTCGTAAAAGCCATTGGCCAGCGGGCAGGAATCGCCATGACAGGCCAGTTCGGGGTGTTCGCAAGCCTTGTCGCGCGCCACCAGCTCGAGCGTACGCAGCGGTAAGCCGGGCTCATGCTGCTTGATCAGCTTGACCGCGTCGAGCGCCAGCGCGCGGCCGGATGTCTTGGCCGCCAGAAAGAAAACCTTGTCGATAACCTGGCCAGGGCAGGCCTTCAGCAGCGGAAAAATTGTCCCGATGGTCTTGCCAATACCGGTTGGCGCCTGCGCCATCAAGCTGCGGCCAGCGACAGCGGTCCGGTACACCGCAGTCGCCAGCGGGCGCTGGCCGGTACGGAATTCAGCGTGCGGAAAGGTCAGCGCGCTCAGGCCGCAGTCGCGCGCCGCCCGGTGCGCCAGTTCCTGTTCAGCCCATTGGGTGAAGCGATGGCATTGGGCTTCAAAAAAAACCTGCAGGTCGGCCGCGCCATGGCGTTCGCTCAGCAATGTTTCCTGCTGGGTGCCGATGTCGAAATAGACCAGCGCGAGCTCGATTTCGGTCAAACCCAGCGTGGCGCATTGCAAGGCGCCATAGATTTTGACCTGCGCCCAATGCAGGTGCCGATGGTTTGCAGGCAAGTTCTCGAGCCGGCCCCGGTGGGTCTTGACTTCTTCGAGCCGGTTCAGAGACGGATCGTAGCCATCGGCACGACCGCGCACCAGCAATTGCCCCCAGCGGCCGCTGAGGCTGACTTCGCTCTGGTAAGCGGTGCCACGTCGCGCGGTAACGATGGCATGGCCGGCAATGCCTTCCTGGGCGCTCGGGCCGGGGGTGAAGCGCAGGTCGAGATCGCCTTGCTTGGCAGTGAACTCGCACAGTGCACGCACGGCGACCTGGTAAGGCTTCAAGGCGCACCCAGTTGGGCCTGCACATCGTCCAGCTCGAAGCGCAGCGGCGCGGCCTTGGCCAACGCCAGCCAGACTGCAAAAGGCAACGTGCAAGGTTGGTGGCGAGCCGGCCGCAGCAGCTCGAGCCGGCCCTCCTCGATTTCGCCATGCAGGACCCAGACACCGAAGCTATCGGGAATTTCCTGCACCTCGGCGATGCCGGCCGGGAAGACGTAATAGCATTCGCAGCAGAGCCATTGGTAGGACTCGCGCTTGGCCGCATGACGCAGATCGGACAGCAGATCAGCCCGGCTGGCCTTGATCTCATGGACGACTGGCTGCAGATAAGCCTCGACCGAGGTATTGCGCACCGAAAAAAGGTCAGGCCGGGCGATTCGCCAGCCGGCCTTGATCGCAGGCGGCAGCGCCTCGCTGCTGAGCAGGTCGGCGCAGGGCCGGGCGATCGTATCTTTACTGGCTGCCAAGGCAGCACGCAGCGACAGCTCGCGCCAGACAATCCGACCGCCGGCCACGAGTTCCTTGGCCATTCGCTCACCGAGGCGATCATGTTGACTCAAGGCGCGCTGATTACGATGGCGTGCCTGAGCCAGCAACTGGATTCCGGCCTCGGTCAAGCGCAGCGTCTGTTGACCGGCTTGATGGTCCACCAACGACACCCATCCCGCTGCCAGCAGGTCGATGTCGGTCGCGTCGTGACTCGGCCAGCCGCCCGAGCGCCAGATCTTCATCAAGCGCGTCAACTGGCTGCGTCCCGGCACAATGGTTTGATGGGTCTGCATGACTGTACAAGTTTACAGTGTTGCCGCTTGCGCGCCTGTCCTTGTCTCAGATCAAGACCGGGCCTGGATTCAAGCCCCAAGATGGCGAAGCCAATTTTTCAGGCCTCGCCATGTACAAACATCTGCTCGTTCCCCTCGATGACACCGCGCTGTCTTCAGCCAACATCATCACCGCGGTGGAACTGGCGTCGAGGCTCGACGCACGCATCACTTTTTTTCACGCCACGCCCGACTACAGCGCCACCGGCGAGGGCGCGCTGATCATGACGCTGGAGCCGACGATGTTCGTCGAAGCCGCACTGGGTGACACCAACGTCTTGTTGAGCAAGGCAGTGGCTTGCGCCAATGCAGCCAAAGTGTCTTGCGCTTCGGCCGCAGTCATCAGCGACAAACCGGCCGAAGCCATCATTGAAGCTGCGCTGGGCCATGGCTGCGACCTGATCGTGATGGCCTCACACGGCAAAGGGCGTGGCGCATTGGCGGGTTGGCTCCACAGCACCCGGACCGAACGCGTGTTGCGCCAGTCGCCGGTGGCCCTGTTGGTGACGAGGGTAGAGGCAGCGCGTCCGATAACCGATGCCGAGCGCGCGCTTGCCATCATCCAGGACGAGCATCGCTCGATCGCCGTGGTCGTTCAATCGATGCACGATCTGGTTAACGAGGCGCAGTTGGCCAAACGCGAACCCGATTTCAACAGCCTGACCCGCATGCTTTCATACCTTCGCGAATTCCCGTCGCAGTTGCATCATCCGAAGGAGGAAATGCACCTGCACCGTTTGCTGCGCTTGCGCGTCCCTGACAGCGATGCGCTGCTGCTCGACGTCGAGTCCCAGCATCTGACTGAACACCGCTTGATCGACCGCGTATCCTTCTGTCTTGCGCTGCAAGACATCGCGGCCGAGGATGGCGACGAAGCCCTCGCCGATGCGGTCAACAGCCTGGCGGCCCATGTTCTCAGGCATATCGGTCTCGAAGAGCGTTCGGTTCTGCCGCTGGCGCGGCTCCATCTGCAGGCCGCGGATTGGACCGAAATCGCCACTGCTTTCGCGGCCAACGACGACCCACGTTTTGGCGATCTGCCGACCGAGGAGTTCCGCCGGCTTTTCACCCGGATTGCCAACCGGGTTGCCGACACAAAGCTGAGCAACTGATCGGCGGGTTCAGGCGGATTTTTTTGACTAATTTGGTATCCTGTAAGGTAGATGCCAGTTCGGTGCGGTGAACTCGCACCTTTATTTATTTCAATCAGCAAGGGGATACAGGCGATGAGTCAACGTGATGTGGTGGTTTTGGGCGCAGCCCGGTCTGCAATTGGCACTTTCGGTGGCGCATTGGCCGACATCGAGCCGGCTGAATTGGCCGGGACCGTGATGAAGGAAGCCGTCAAGCGCTCGGGCGTTGACCCCGCTTTGATCAACTATGTGACGGTCGGCAACACCATCCCCACCGAAAGCCGTTTCCCTTATGTGGCCCGCGTTGCCGCGATCCAGGCCGGCTTGCCGATGGATTCAGTCGCGATGTCGGTCAATCGCTTGTGCTCTTCAGGCCTGCAGGCCATTGTCACCACCGGCCAGAACATTCTGCTCGGCGACTGCGACTACGGTGTAGGCGGTGGCGTTGAGGTGATGAGCCGCGGCGGCTACTTGTCGACGGCAATGCGCAGCGGCGCACGCATGGGTGACACCAAGTTGGTCGACATGATGGTTGCGACGCTGACCGATCCATTCGGCGTTGGCCATATGGGCATCACCGCCGAGAACCTGGTGGCCAAATGGGGCATCACCCGCGAAGAGCAGGACGCCCTGGCCGTCGAGTCGCATCGCCGTGCTGCAGCTGCCATCGCTGAAGGCCGTTTCAAATCTCAGATCGTGCCTATCGTGAAGCAGACCCGCAAGGGCGAAGTGACCTTCGACACCGACGAACATGTCAAGGTCGGCACGACGATGGAAACGCTGGCGAAGATGAAGCCGGCGTTCAAGAAAGATGGTTCAGTGACCGCGGGCAATGCTTCGGGCATCAATGATGGTGCCGCCTTCTTTGTACTGGCCGACGCGGCGGTTGCTGCGGCTGCCGGCCACAAGCCGATGGCGCGGATCGTTTCCTATGCAGTGGCTGGTGTGCCCAACGAGATCATGGGTGAAGGTCCGATCCCGGCCACCAAGCTGGCGCTGAAAAAGGGCGGCCTGACACTTGACCAGATCGACGTGATCGAAAGTAACGAAGCCTTTGCAGCGCAAGCGATTGCAGTGTCACGCGGCCTCGGCTTTGACCTCAGTAAGGTCAATCCGAACGGCGGCGCGATCGCCCTCGGCCACCCGGTCGGTTGCTCCGGTGCCTTCCTGGCCACCAAGGCGATCTACGAGTTGCACCGCACTGGTGGTCGCTATGCGCTCGTGACGATGTGCATCGGCGGCGGGCAGGGTATCGCGGTGGTGTTCGAGCGCTTGTAAAAATCTCTCCTGGGAGGGAGAAAGGCCGTCAAGGCCAGGGGTGGTGCAGAAGCACCGCCCCGTCAATCCGGCGAGTCAGCCGGGCTTCGTTGAGATGACCCGACCGCGGCGAATTCGGAGCCAGCGCTGCTAGGCAGCCCTACTGATGAGCGCTCTGGTCAGGCCGTTCAGACTCATGCTGCTGAGCTGTAGTCAGTGGAGCAAGTTCAAAATCTTGATCATTAAAACATTATGAATCAATGGTTTAAACGGTATTGTTAATGTTGGTGGCGAACAGTTTACGTGGAGACGCTCGGCGCAATTAGCGTCACGCTCGGAAAATACGCGGCGTAGCGTCGTGTATCCCGGGTCAAAACTGGATGACCTGATACTGCCGCATGCGCACCGATAAAAAAATCACCGAGAACATTGCTCTTCGTACCGCCTTGTCGGCGGTAACGCACAAAAGCCTTACCGGCGAGAAACAATGCCGGTCGCGGCAACTCGATCAGCACCAGCCCTAACTCCTCGATAGTTTTGTCCAGTGCCTCGACGGTCGAGAAGGTCAACGACAACTCGGAATAAATAATCGGATTGATCGCCAGCCGGTGAACTTTCGATTGCGCACGTCGTTGGCCAATCGACCAGTCCGCCCAATCCGGATCGTTCTCCAGAACATCGACCAGCACGTTGGTGTCGACCAGTAACATCAACCTTCGTCGCGCAGCAGCGCCATCAGGTCGTCAGTTCGCCACTTGACATCCGCTTTGCCACGGGCAGATTCGAATCGATCGGGCTTTGGACTCGGCCTCGCACCCACCTTTTGAATTACAACATCGCCTTCGCGATTGACCGCAAAATTTACCGAACAGCCTAGTGCCAGATTCAGCGCATCGCGAATCTGCTTGGGGATGGTGACCTGACCCTTGCTGGTAAGTGTCGTCGTCACGGCATGGCTCCGTTTGTATTGCGGCGATGCTCATTGTAATACCCGGCGAGCGGGTATGTAATCCGCACGAGAGCACCGTGGTCACCGGATTCATCAAGCAGGGCGGTCGCGTAGTTGGCGTGAAAACGCTGCGTGGCGGCGTGGCCGGCGAGATCCATGCCGACAAGGTCGGCGCCGCCGTGGCCGGGCACTCCAGCGAGATTGCCCGCATGGCTGGCTTTCGGCTGCCGGTGACCAGCTACGCTCTGCAGGCAATGGTGAGCGAGCCGGTCAAGCCCGTGCTCGACACCGTGATGCTGTCGCCTGCGGTCGGAGCATCGAAGATCGGCGACTGATCTTTGTGGATGTCGAAGTCGTTCTGCCATTGCGCCAACTCGGGCAGATTTGGGAGCAACTGTTCTCGGCCGAATGACAGCGCATCGTGCAGTTGCTGATTGAGCGGGTGACATTGCGTGAGGAAGGCATTGAAATTGTCTGGCGCGAGGGGGGCTGGCACACACGGGCTGGTGAGATGCGCCCCAGCGCGATAAGCGCTGAATTGCTGGAACTTGAACAGCAGCAGGTGGCAATGGCATGACACGGATCATTCAGACAGGCGCGACAGTACAGCAGTCGAGGCGAAAGCTGGTGCTCGACAATCAAGCCACGCCGGATGCCAGCAATATCCTTCGGAAATAGCCCAGCACCATAATTTCAGAACTCGGGATGCTCTGCGTAACTCAACGCGAGTGTGTGTAGTGCGGATCGGGATGGGATGCAAAGCGCATTTTGCGGCCAATAGCGCGTGCTATTGGCAATAAATGCAACGCCGCAGACCGCCCGAGGCCGCGCTATCACAAACCGTGAGGGGTTATGCAGAGCATCCCTAGTCTTACTGTGTCACAAACGTAGACGGAGGTTCACTGAGCTGCAATGCGGACAATGGCCCAGTGCGATCGCGAGGGCGACGCCCAGTTGAAAGCGCAACGTTGTGATCGAGTTTGTAACGTGGCGCTGCGCTCGCTG
>CAIJIT010000221.1 GCA_903820745.1 uncultured Burkholderiales bacterium | reverse complement strand
GGCCGATGAAGCCGTTGATACCGAGGATGAGGACTTTTTTCATTGGAGGAGACTCGTTTGCGCATGGGTCAGCGCGGTTAAAAAGGCGGCGTCGACGACTGCATCGCCGCACAACAACTGTTTGACGTCGATCAGGCCACCGTCACCGCAGACGGCCACGATACGGCCGCCAAGGACCTGCAAGCCCGGCCGGCCGCCTGCGACCAAGGTCTGCTTGTCAGCCGCGATCCGTCTTGCTGCGGCGATGATCAAGCGCTGGCCATTCAGATCGGTGAAGGCGCCGGGATAAGGCGGCGCCACCGCCCGGATCAGGTTGTAGACCTGCGCGGCAGACTGGGTCCAGTCGATGCGACCGTCTTCAGGCTTGCGGCCGGAAAAATAGCTGCCACTGGCCAGGTCATTGGGGAGCGTCTGCGCTCGGCCATCAACGATCGCTGGCAGGCTGCGCCACAGCACCTGCTCGGCCGCCACGCAGACCTTGTCGAAGACCTGGCGCGCATCGTCATCGGGCAGGATGGGCACGGCAGATTGGTCGACGATGCTGCCGGCATCTGGCTTGGCGACCATGCGGTGCAGGGTGGCACCAGTCTGGCTTTCGCCATGCAGCACGGCCCAGTTGGTCGGCGCACGACCCCGGTAGGCAGGCAGCAGCGAGCCATGCATATTGAACGCGCCGCCCTTGGCCAGCTCCAGCAAGGCGGCGGGGATCATGCTGCGGAAATAGAAAGAAAAAATCAGCTCGGGCTGCGCATCGGCTACGGCAGCGGCAAGCTCGGCTGCGCTCAGGTCCTCGATGCAGACACAGCGCAAGCCGAGCTCGGTCGCCGTATCGGCCACTCGACTGAACCACAGCTTTTCGCCTGGATGGTCGCGGTGTGTCACCACCAGGGTGATCTCGACCCCACGCGCTTGCAGCACCCGCAAACAGCGGTCGCCGACATTGGAATAAGCAAAGGCGACTGCCTTCATCGTTCGATCGCCTTGGTTTCGGCTTGCAACACCGCACTGATGCGGTAGCGCGGCCGACGCCGCACTTGCTGTTGGATACGGCCGACATATTCACCCAGCAAACCGATACCGAACAACATGATGCCGATCAGGAAGAACTGCAGCGCGAACAGCGTGAACACGCCCTCGACTTCAGCGCCGAGCACAAAGCGCCGCACGACCAGCAGCAGGAACAGCGCCCCGGCGCCCAGCGATAGCAAGGTCCCGATCAGCGAGAACCATTGCAGCGGCACCGTCGAAAAGCCGGTGACCAGGTCGAAGTTCAACCGGATCAGGCTGTACAGCGAATATTTCGATTCGCCGGCAAAGCGCTCCTCATGCGCGACCTCGATCTCGGTTGGCGTTGCGGCAAAAGTGAAGGCCAGCGCTGGGATGAAGGTATTGACCTCGTGGCAGGCGTTCAGCGTGTCGATCAAGGCCCGGTCATAGGCACGCAGCATGCAGCCCTGGTCGGTCATGTGGATGCGCGTGATCCGCTCTCGCAGCTTGTTCATCAGACCCGAAGCGATGCGCCTGAAGGCACTGTCGTTGCGTTGCTGGCGAATCGTGCCAACGTAATCATGGCCCGCGCGGATCGCCGCGACCAGGCGCGGAATTTCTTCGGGTGGATTCTGCAAGTCGGCGTCAAGCGTGATCGCAATCGCGCCGCGCACCTGTTCGAAGCCGGCCATGATGGCCATATGCTGGCCGAAGTTGCCATTGAACAGCACCACGCGGGTGACCTCGGGCCTGAGCTGATATTGCGTGGCGAGCAACTGTGCGGAGCGGTCGCGACTGCCGTCATTGATGAAGATGACCTCGTAGGGCTCGTCAAGCGCATCGAGCACAGGGTAGAGCCGATCGAACAGCGCCTGCAGCACGTCCTCCTCGTTGTAGACGGGGATAACGACCGACAAGGCGACCGATGGCGCCACGGCAGTCGCGGCAGAACTTGAAATGTTCATTGGAGAAGTTGTTGGCATGAAGCGGCTAGCGCGCGGCAGACCCGCAGAGGATCGGCGTCGTTCATCGCCGGGAACAAAGGCAAGGTCAGGATGCTGCGACCGATACGCTCTGAATGCGGCAGCATGCCTTCGCGCCAGCCTTGATCGCGGTAGAAGCTGAACAGATGCAGCGCCGGGTAATGCACGCCAGCGCCAATGCCGGCATCGCGCAGCATTTGCATCACCGCCGCGCGACCGCCTTGCAAACGCGAGGCCGGCAGCAGCACCTGAAACATATGCCAGTTGGTGATCGCGCCCAGCGAGTTGATCTGTGGCGGCAGCTCGATGCCCAAGGCCTCGAGACCGGTCGCGGCCGCGGCCGCAAAATAGGCCTGCGCCAACTCGGCGCGTCGTCGGGTCACCGCATCAAGATGTTTCAGCTGGCCCAGACCGATCGCCGCATTGATGTCGGTCAGGTTGAATTTGCCACCGGGGGTCTCGACGTCCATGCCGTCCAGGCCGCTGCGCACCACGCCTTGCAAGCGCAGCCGCTCGACCGCTTCAGCCTCGGCGGCGTTGTTCAGCACCAGGCAGCCGCCTTCGGCGCAGGTGATGTTCTTGTTGGCCTGAAAGCTGAAACTGACCAGATCACCGAAGCTGCCGATCCGCTGCGAGTTCCAATGCGAGTCGATCGCCT
>CAIJIT010000220.1 GCA_903820745.1 uncultured Burkholderiales bacterium | reverse complement strand
TCTGGGATGCCGGCAACTGCAGCTTCATGATGATCACGTCGGCGCTGGGTCGCTCCAGACTCAAGACCCGGCTCGGCAACTTCATGATCGGAAATTCGCCTGCGCCTGGCACCGTTCTGGCCTCCAGCACGCAATCGGTCTGCGGCTTGGCGCAGCAGGTCAGGACCATGCCTGCGGCTTCTTCCTCGGCGCTCAGCGCCTTGCTCTGATGTGTGCCATGGATGACGCTGCCTTCGAGCAAACGGCTCTTGCAGGAACCGCAAGCGCCATCGCGGCAGCCATAGGGCAGGCCGATGCCATCGCGGATCGCCGCGCTCAGCAAGGTTTCGTCGGGCAAGACTGAAAAAGTGCGGCCGCTGGGCTGGACGGTGACCTGAAAATTCATTGTTTGGGCTTCTAAACGGAACAGCGGCCCGTGGATGCCGGGCCGTACACTGACCCGCTATTTTGCCTGAGCTGGCGCCATGTTCCTGAATCCCCCGATGACAAGCAACTTTGCCAAGAAACCGCGTTTGCTGATCGTCGGCTGCGGCGATGTCGGCATGCGCGTGCTCGGCCTGCTCGGGACTCGCTGGCGGGTCGCCGCGCTCAGTTCCAGCCCGCAGCGTTTTGCCTTGCTGCGCCAGGCCGGAGCCTTGCCTTTGGCCGGCAACCTCGACCAGCCGGCATCGCTGTCAAGGCTGGCTGGCTGGGCTGACCTGGTGCTGCATCTGGCACCGCCGGCGCCGCTTGGCAAGCAGGACACCCGCACTCGCAACCTGCTGCAAGCTTTGGCCCGCAAGGCGCCGCCGCGCCGTATCGTCTACGCCAGCACCAGCGGTGTCTATGGCGACTGTGGCGGCGCAAGCTTCAATGAATCGAGGCCCGTCGCTCCCGCCACCGACCGCGCACGCCGCCGTGTCGACGCCGAACAGCAGTTGATGGCTTTCGGCGCCAGATCGGGTAGCGCGGTGACGGTACTGCGCGTGCCCGGCATCTACGCCTCGGACCGGCCGGGCGGCCATCCGCGCGAGCGTCTGGCACGCGGCTCGCCGGTGCTGCGACGCGAAGATGATGTCTTCACCAACCACATCCACGCCGATGATCTGGCGCGTGCCTGCATCCTCGCGCTGCACCGCGGCATGGCGCAGCGGGTGCTCCATGTCTGCGACGACAGCGAGTTGCTGATGGGGGATTATTTCGACCTGGCGGCTGATCTTTGCGGCCTGCCGCGCCCGCCTCGCATCAGCCGGGCCGAGGCGCGAGACCAGATCACGCCGATGCAAATGAGCTTCATGAGCGAATCACGCCGGCTCGACAACCAGCGCCTCAAAACCGAACTGGGGCTGCGCTTGCGCTATCCGCAGCCAGCCGAGGGCCTGCTGGCCTGAGTTAGCGCTTATCTGCGGCGGCCGCTGCGCCAGTAGCGGATCATCGCCCAGGCGCCGAGCATGCCACCGAGATGGGCGAAATGCGCCACACCGGTGCTGCCGCCCAGGCCCATCAGCAATTCCAGCGCGCCGAAGATTGCGACGAAGTACTTGGCCTTCATCGGGATCGGCGGAAACAGCGGCACGATGATGCGGTCAGGGAAGAGCATGCCGAAGGACAAGAGCAGGCCGAACAGGGCGCCCGAGGCACCGACTGTCGGCGCGTTCGATCCGGTCAATGAAGTGAACAGCAGTTGCAGACCCGCCGCGCTGAGCGTGCTGGCCAGCAGGATCTGCATATAGCGACGGCCACCCCAGACCCGTTCGAGTTCGGAGCCGAACATCCACAGCCCCAGCATATTGAAGAATAAATGCAGTTCGGTGCCATGCAAGAAGGCATAGCTGACCAACTGCCATGGCATGAAGTTGCCCGACTGCAGCGGCCACAGTTCGAACCAGGGCTCGAGGCCGGGCAGCAAGAAAAAGACGCAATAAAAACCCACGCAAGCCAGCATGAAGGCTTTGGTGACTGGAGGCATTTGAGGCATGAATCTCGGCTCGGGTGGCGCGGTGAAGAGTAAATACAAGCGGCGCTTCAAGGGCGGCGCGACCGGACTGAGTGTAGGGGCAGCGCAAGGCGTGCGTGGCCCGGACAGACGCAAAAAAGCCACCTCTTGGGTGGCTCAATGCGGGACTGATCCCTAAAACAGCACCTTCGCACCATTGCTGGTGCCCGAGGCCGGACTCGAACCGGCACACCTTGCGGCGGGGGATTTTGAGTCCCCTGCGTCTACCGATTCCGCCACCCGGGCTGGGTTGCGAAGGCATCGCTGTTGAAGCCCTCAATTATGCCATGCAAATTGGCCGCCTTCGCGAGTCTGCAGAGACAACCTGGCACTGTCACGCGCATCGCGTGCTGGAGTCACGATTTCGAAATGGGCAACAAGGCGTCGGACTACGCACCTTTCGAGGCAACTGGAGTTGTTGACTCGCCCAATCTGCGCTTAACTCTTTGCCGAATCCGACCGTCTATACAGATGTGGCCTGACGCTTGTCGATGATTTGGGACGCAACGCGCTTCGTGCCATCGGCCGATTCGCACAAGGGGGGTGCCGGGGTAGGAAGCTTCATCTACCGTTTTGCACTGGGGATCAAAAATTGCCGGGTATGGGTATCAGGCATCTGGGAGGTCATGATGGGCATCATCACCGCTGAAAGTATCAGCGCCCCTGACGCCACGGCAGCAGGCTCAGGTGACAGCCCGCAGTATCAGCAGGGAACCAGTGGCTTCTTGCTGGCCATGGAATCCACGCTGCGCGGTTCCGCCTTTGTGGGGTCAGCCAGACCTCAAGGCGAGAATGATCTGAGCGGTACCGACCTCGCCAGCAAGAACTTGTTTGACCAAATCGGATACTCGCTGCAAGGGGCTTATCTGCTGGGTATTCAACAGGCGGGCCTGTTGCCATCGGCACTCCAGGTCAGCCAGCAGGGCGGCCAGCGCCAGCGTCTGGCCAGGCGTGAGGCCCTATCAGCCGAAGCCTTGAGCGCAAGCCTCTCGACGCTGCTGGGCAAGGGCCAATTTTTCAATCTGTCGGCCTGACATCAACCGGTCATAACGGCACTTTCGGTGACAATCTTTAGATGACGGTTGAATCAATCCCCAGCTTCACCCCAGCGGCGGCCAAGTTATGGGCAGCCATTCCCCCTGAGATCAAGAAACGCCTGCTGGCCAATGTCTGGTGCGGTCAATGCCGCCATGCTGTGATCATCACGAACTTCACTGGCGCCGTGCGACAGGGCGACCTGCTTTTGGTGGGTAAATGCGCCCATTGTCAGGGCGATGTGGCGCGGCTTATTGAAAGCAGCTAGGACCTGGTTCGCGCTGGCTGCGACAATCGGGCATGAGCAAGAAAAGTTACCCCAGCCTTGAAGATGTGATCGGCAGTACGCCGCTGGTGCGCCTACAGCGCTTGCTCAAACCCGAACAGGCGCGTGGCAATGTCATTTTGGGTAAATTGGAGGGCAACAACCCGGCCGGATCGGTCAAGGACAGGCCGGCCATCAGCATGATCAGGCGCGCCGAGGAGCGCGGCGAGATCAAGCCGGGCGACAGTCTGATCGAGGCGACTTCGGGCAATACCGGCATTGCCCTAGCGATGGCCGCAGCGATCCGTGGCTACCGGATGATCCTGATCATGCCGGAGGATTTGTCGATCGAACGCGCGCAGACGATGAAGGCCTTTGGGGCCGAGTTGATCCTGACACCGCGTTCCGGCGGCATGGAATATGCCCGTGATTTGGCCGAACAGATGCAGCGCGATGGCCGCGGCCATGTGCTCGACCAGTTCGCCAACCTGGACAATCCGCGCATTCATTACGAGACCACCGGGCCCGAGATCTGGCGCGATACCGATGGGCAGATCACCCATTTCGTCAGCGCGATGGGAACGACCGGAACCATTACTGGCGTCTCGCGCTTTCTGAAGGAACAGAACCCGGCGGTGCGCATCGTTGGTGCCCAGCCTGCCGAAGGCTCACGCATCCCCGGCATCCGCAAATGGTCCGAGGCCTATCTGCCCAAGATCTACCAGCCGCAGGCAGTCGATGAGTTGGTGCTGGTGACGCAGTCCGATGCCGAAGAGATGGCGCGGCGAATGGCGCGCGAGGAGGGCTTGTTCGCCGGCATTTCGGCTGCAGGGGCTTGCTGGGTCGCGCTGCAATTGGCCCGCACGCTGGAGAACGCGACGATCGCTTTCATCGTCTGCGACCGTGGCGATCGCTATCTTTCGACCGGCGTGTTTCCCGCCTGAGCCGCTGATTGAAGCAAAATCAAGACATGGATGCAGACATCGAAATCGACACGCGCGGGCTGAACTGCCCGCTGCCAATACTGAAAGCCAAGAAAGCGCTGACCTCGATGAGCAGCGGGCAGTTGCTCAAGGTGCGTTCAACCGACCCAGGATCCTTGCGCGACTTCCAGGCATTCGCTCGTCAGACCGGCAACGAGTTGATCGAGCAGTCAACGCTGGCTGATGAGTTCGTCCATGTGCTGAGGCGGCGCTGACCGGGCCGACTGGATTTGAGGGGGGAACTCTGGCCGGCGACCTCGTACAGATGTGCAGGATGGTTTGCCTGCGACTGGTTAAATAGTCTCAGGCTTGGCTGTCCGTGCAGGACCATCAAGGGATCAAGCAGCTTCCCTTTTACTGGCGCTCATCCGCCCGTCAGCGAATGACCACACCCCACGGCAGCTTGCCTACGGCGATGTCGGTGAGCTTCAAATTGCGCTCGGTGTCGATCACCGACACCACACCGGAGCGGCCGCAGGCGACATAGAGCTTCTTGCCATCCGGAGTCAGCGCCATGTTCCAGGGGCGCTGGCCGACGCCGATGGTGGCGGTGATGGTCTGCGTGGCAGTGTCGAGCACCGAGACGCTGGCGTCGCCGCCGTTGGAGACGAACACGCGCTTGCCGTCAGGGTGCACGGTGATGCCATTGCTGCGCGTACCGGCCTTGACTCGCGCTTTCACCGTGAACTTCTTTGCGTCGATGATGTAGACCTCGTTCGAGTTTTCTGCCGCCACATAGGCCGTGCTGCTGTCGGGCGAGAAGCCGATGCCTCGCGGGCGCGCGCCGACGACGATCTGGGCCACTTCCTCGCGCTTGGCAAAGTCGATCACGTTGACCGCGTCGCCTTCTTCGGCGCTGACGAACACGTACTTGCCGTCAGGTGTGAAGATCGCGTGCTCGGGATTCTTGCCGCGCACATGTACGGCGAACGCCTTTTTGTTCGTCTGCGTGTCGACGAACATGACTTCGTTGTTTTCCTCGACCGCAGCAACCACCCAGCGGCCGTCGGGCGAGATGCCAACGCCTTCGGGCGACTCGCCCAGCGCGGCGCTGCCGCTTTGTTTGCGTGTAACGAGATCAACGATGACCAGTTGGTTATTCGGCTGATCGCTGACATAGGCCGTCCGGCCATCCAGGCTGACGACGGTGCCGCGTGGCTTCTTGCCGGTCGGGATGGTGCCGACCACGACGTCGGTTGCCGTGTCGATGATGCTCAGCGTGGCCGAGCCCTCGTTGGGCACGTAGGCAAAGGGCGCGGCGATCGCGGCGGCAGGCCAGATTGCGGCGATGGCACAGGCGCTCAGGACAGATCGAAGAGTCATGGGGATTCCGTCAAGAATGCGAGGCGCTACGCCTGGGAGCGATGCGGCTGAAGATGCCGTCGCGGTGGATGAGTCCATGTTTCAACGCTGCAGCAATGTGCACGGCAATCAGTGCCGCGAACAGCCACCCGGTGGCGTAATGCAGACCATTCAAAACCCCGTATACGGCCGGTGCATCGGACCCCCAGGGGCGCAAAGCAGTGCCGAAGAACTTGACGCCATGCTTGCTGAAGTTCGATGCGATGTAGCCAGACAGCGGCATCGCGATCATGCAGGCATACAGCGTCCGGTGGCTCAGGGTCGCGGCGCTGCGTTGCCAACTCGGCAGGCTCGCCGGCAATGACGGTGGTTGGTGGCGCAGCCGCCACAGCAGCCGCAGCACGATCAACAAGCCCAGCACGAGGCCCAGCGATTTGTGCAGGTTGATGACGCTGCCGCGCGTGGGCGTGCCGCGCGGAGCGATCTCGTCCAGCAAGAAGCCGAAGGTGATCTGCGCCAGCAAACCAAGGCCGATCAGCCAATGCAGCGCGATCGCTACATGCCCATAGCGGGTTGATTCAACTGCGGATGGATTTACAGGTTTTTTTGACATCAAAAACTCAAACTGCCGGAGACACCCGCCAGCCAGGTGCGGCCGGTAGCGGGTTCGAAGAAGCGGCTGTTGCCTTCGTTGACGATCACCGAGCCGGCGTACTGTCGGCCAAACAGATTGTCCACGCGGGCAAACGCGTTCAACTTCCAGTTTGCCCAGGCAGCAGCGTAGCCGACGTTGGCGCTGGCGACAAAGAAGCTCGGCGCGGCTTCGGAGTTGGTGTCGTTGACGAAGACCCGGCTCAGGTAACGGCCCTCGACACCGCCATGCCAGCCGATTGGCGGTTGCCAGGCCAGCGATGCGAACAGCGATTCACGCGCCACACCGGGCATGTGATTGCCCGCCGCCACGGTCTGCTGGCTGGTCACCGGGCAGGGCGAGAGGTTGCAGGTCACGAAGGCATTCTGGTAGGTTGCACTCAATGTGCTGAGCGCAGCTTGCGCGCGCAAGAACCTGGCGTAAGTGTGGGTCCAGGCCAGCTCCAGCCCGCTGCGCTGGGTGGCGCCGGCGTTCTGGTAGGTCGAGCGCCCGCCGACATTGGTCAGCGTGACGATTTCGCCCTGCGTGTGGGTCTGGAAGAGCGCTGCTGACAACTCTCCCACGCCGTCCAGCCGGGTCTTGATGCCGAGTTCCAGGTTGTCACTGGTGGCCGGTCGCAGCCCGAAATTCAAGCCTGGTGCCCCGCCTGGCACGTAAGCCAGTTCATTCAGCGTGGGGGTTTCGAAACCACGTCCTGCGGATGCGTACAAGTGCACCTTGTCATTCAGCGCGTACATCAGCCCGATAACAGGCAGGATTGACGAATATGACGCGGTGCCGCTGTCATCGCCGTTGGTGGCCGTGATGAATTGGTCTTTGGACTGGATGCGCACGGTGTTGTGGCGCAGGCCGGCGGACAGCGACCAATCCGGCGCGTATTTCCAGGTGGCCTGCACGTATTGATCGACATCGAGCGCCGAGTCGTTTTCGTCGCGTCGCAATGCGCCCTGGACACCCTGCACGATATTGGGCGTGGTGCCGACAAAATTCTGGAAACCTTGGCGCTGCTGGTCCAGCGTGTCGGCGGCCAGACCGGCCACCAGGGTGAACGGCCGGTCGGCCAGCGTGCTGCGCAGCGTCCAGCGCATGTCGGTGCCGCGGTAGTCGCTGCCCAGCGCGATCACGCCACCGGGATTGAGCGGGCTGGAATTTTGTGCCGCCACCGTGATGGCCTGGAACTGTTCGGTGTTGCGGTGACCGCCGTAAGCCATCACGCGCAAGGCGTTGGCCCCGTCCAGACGGCGCTCCCAGATCAGTCCGGCCTGGGTCTGGTCGATGCTCTTGCGGGTGTCGTAGGCAACTGCCGCCGGATCGACCCCGCGCGGATTGCTCTCGTACAGCGCCCGCGTCAGGCCGATAGGGTCCTGCGCCTTGGGCAGGGATACGCTGTTGGCGATCAGGGTCAAGGTGCTGGCTATGTCGAGTTGCAGGGTCAGCTTGGCATTGGCGATGTTGCGCTCTGCGGCGCTGTGCGCGCGGTAGCCGTCGGTCTGGAAATGGCTGCCGCTGAGCACGTAGCCGAGATTTCCGCTGCTGCCGCTGAGCTTGATGTTCTCGCGCAGCACGCTGTTGCTGCCGGCGGCGAGGCCGAAGTCGAGCGTTGGCTTGGGCGCGCCGTTCTCGGTAAAGATCTGGATCACTCCACCTGCGGAGTTGCCATATAACGCGGAATTGGGTCCGCGCAGGACTTCAATGTGATCTACCGATCCGAGGTCAACGTTGGTGATCTGGCCTTGACCATCTGGGAAAGTGGCCGGAATCCCGTCAACGTAGACCCGTAAACCTCGCAGTCCGAAGCTGGCGCGCGCGCCGAAGCCGCGCACGGAAATCTGCACGTCCTGGGCGTAGTTCTGGCGGTCGCGTGCCAGCAGGCCCGGCACACCGCTCAGGCTTTCCGAGATATTGACCTGAGCCTTGTTTACACGGACCATGTCGCCATCGACGCGGTCGATTGAAGCGGGAATATCGAACGCGGCGGTTTCTGTGCGTGTCGCCGTCACGACGACACGTTCCAGGTGGCTCGCAGCCTGGGTCGGCAGGCCGGGCTCTGCGGCGGATGCCGGCGAGAGGTCGGTTGCCAGAGTGACTGCCAGGGCGGGCGCCGTGACGCAACACAAAGCGGACCAAAAAGCGAGGCCTTGCCGAGCAAACTTGAATCGCATTTCATTGTCTTTCGTTGCGACGCGTCGGTCCGGTCAGCCGGCCTTCTTGCTGGATGGATCGATGGACAGATGGATCAGACTGCGCGCCAAGCGACGTTGTGACGCTCAAAGATTGCCTTCAGCCTGCCAGTCTCGCTCAAACTGTTGACCGCCTCTTGCAAGGCCCGGGCCAGCTCGGGTGCATCCTTTTTGACCGCCATGCCGGCAGCCCAGCCGTCGCGCGGCGCGCGGGGCAGGGGCAGCGGTTCGATGGCGAAATCGGCGTTGCCGCGCAGCACCGACTCCAGCTCCGAGGCCAGACCCGCAGCGGCGCTGAACTCGCCGCGTTGCAAGGCCAATGCGCATTCGCAGCCATCCTTCCATTGCGTGCTGAGCTGCTTTTGGTAGGCCCCTTGGTCGGCCCCCAGCATCAACCAGCCTGCAAGGGTCTGGCCGGGCACGGCGACGGTTTGTGTGCCCAATTGCGACAGCGTGTCAAGCCTTGGCAAGCGCGCCAGATTGCGCGCCAGCATCACGCGTTCACGGTAGTAGGGAGCGAAAATCAGTGCCTGCGGCGTGGCATCCATCAGCGGCCGGTCGACCGGCACATGGAGCAGCACATCGGCCGGCCCATAGCCCAGATAGTGACCCTTCCACACCATACTGCGCAGATCGTCATTCATGTTCTCGTCGGCATTGAAGGGCAACATCGAGAGCTTGACGCCCAGCGCGTCCGCCAACGCTTGCGCCAGTTCGACATCGATGCCTTTGCCGGCCACATGGAAGGGTGGCATGTTGTGATAGAGACCTACGATCAGGCTGCTGCGTTCACGCACCTTTTGCAAGTCGGCGGCAGCGGCCGGGCTGCCGGCGAGACCGAAGGCCGCTCCGAGCGCCAGGCCGGCGGCTTGGCGCAGGCAGTCGCGACGTTTCAGTGCTTCGAGTGGAAAATCATCATTCATTGTGCGGCCTGCAGTGGTTTTTCACGGCGCGATTCCAGGTAGGTCTTGATGGCCCACATCGCTTCTTGATCGAACGTGCCTTCGAACGGCGGCATGTAAACGGCACCATTGCGGCTGCGACCACGACGGATGGTCGTCAAGAAAAACTCGTCGTTTTCTTTTGTGCAAGCGGCCAGCCGCTTGGCATCCTTGATGATCGCGCAGTCATTGTCGAGCTTGCGCAGATCCGGTGCGATACCGCCTGAAATTACATCGAGTCCATGGCAGCGGGCGCAGTTCTGACCGTAGGCCGAGGTGCCGACCTTGAGTGCTGCCTCGTTCTGGCGGTAGGGATTTTCACCGCGCCAGCCTTCGCCGAGTTTCGGCAGGCTTGTGGTGTCCACAGCTTGTGGCGTGACATCGCCATGAGCCCATGCAAAGCCAGCCCCGAGGCTGCTCAGCACGGCCAGCGCAGCGGCCAGATGACGAAGCGGTAACGGTGCTCTGCGGGCGAGGCGGAAAATTCCTGCTTGTCGGATTGACGAAACATCCGCGTCGGGTTTGGCATGGATCGGTTTCATTTGGAGTTTCCTGAAGCGGGCTGATGGAATTCGGGGGGCGTTGCAAAAAGCTTGTCAGCAAACTCCATGCCATCCTTGGTTGCTCCAAACTGACACAGACGGACTTCGGTGATGTTTCATTGACTTTTATCAATAAATGATCGCACGGCCTCACCGCACAATCCGGATCGAATGCATGACCGGCGGCGAATTCAACGAGACAAGCTGCCAAGCAGCCAGAGGACGGCCCCACATGACGATACCCAGCCGCGAACTTGGCCCGGTCGTAGCAACCGTGCCGCGGGCCGAATTCATTGAACGATCGCATCAACGCAGTGCCGGTCTGGGTCTGTCGCGCAACGACAAGCTGATGATGGAACCGATGGTGCGCAGCGACCTGACCCTGGCGCGTGAGCGCAGCCAGCGGCTCTATCTGCACGCCGCGCCGGTGATGCATATGCTGTTCGAGCAGATCATCAATTCCGGCAGCATGATCGTGCTGACCGACGCTGCTGGCACGATCCTGCATTCGGTCGGCGATGATGATTTTCTCGAACGCGCTGACAAAGTGGCGCTGGCGCCAGGGGTCAACTGGGCCGAGCATTCCAAGGGCACGAACGCGATCGGCACAGCCCTGTTCGAAGGCGAGCCGACGCTGGTGCATGGCCCCGAACATTTCATGCAGGCCAACAGCTTTTTGACCTGTTCGGCCGCGCCGATTTTCGATCCGCGCGGCAATATACTGGGCGTGCTGGATGTAACCGGCGACCGCCGGGCGTATCACCAGCACACCATGGGTTTGGTGCGGATGTCGGCGCGCATGATCGAAAACCACTGGCTTTCCGACGAATACAACAACCGCCTGCGCCTGTGTTTTCACAGCCGGGTGGAGTTCATCGGTACCTTGCTGGAAGGGATTTTGATCGTTGGCGCCGACGGCAAACTGCTGGGCGCCAACCGGGGCGCGCTGGACCAACTCGGCCTGAGTGGTGCGGCCTTGCGGGTACAAAGTCTTGCCAGCCTGCTGGGCACCAGCATCGCCGCCATCTACGACCATTTCCGCATGCCTTTGTCGGCGCCGATGCGCCTGAGCCTGCTCAGTGGGCAAACCTTTTATTTCAGTGCCCGTTTTGACTGGCCGTCGCGGCCGGTGGTGGCCGGCTTGGGTTTGCTTGACATCGAGCCGGCCGTTTCGCTCTCGAAATCACCTCAGCCAGCCGCTGTCACCATCAACGCTCAAGCAACCGAAGCGGTTTCGGCTGAATCTGCAGACCCAGGCCAGGGCTTGCGCTGTGCCAAGCGTTCCGGCCTGCAATACCTGCGTACCGGTGACCCGCAGTTCGATGTGCTGGTGCAAAAAGTGCTGCGCATCCTGGACCGCGACATTCCGCTCCTGATCCTGGGCGAAACCGGGACTGGCAAGGAGTTGCTGGCGCGCGCCGTGCATCTTGATTCCAAACGTGCCCGTCAGCCTTTCGTTGCCGTCAATTGCGCCTCGATACCGGAATCCTTGATTGAAGCAGAGCTGTTCGGCTATGAAGACGGTGCCTTCACCGGCGCACGCCGCAAGGGCTCGCCCGGGCGCATCGTGCAGGCCAACGGGGGCACCTTGTTCCTGGACGAAATCGGCGATATGCCGGCTTCCCTGCAAGCGCGGTTGCTGCGCGTGCTTCAGGAGCGCAGCGTGACACCGCTGGGCAGTAACAGGTCGATCAATGTGGACATCGCGGTGTTTTGCGCGACCCACCGCAACCTGCGCGAGATGATTGCCAAACACACTTTCCGGGAGGATCTTTTTTACCGGCTGAATGGCCTGGCCGTGCGTGTGCCTGCACTGCGCGAGCGAACCGACCTTGATGCCATCGTGCAGCGTATCTTGTTGACTGAACGGCCTCATGATGTGCCTGTGCTCTGCCCCGAAGTGGCCGAGCTGTTCCGTCGTTACACCTGGCCTGGCAATATTCGCCAGCTGACCAATGTGCTGCGCACGGCGGCGGTGATGTCGGCGGGAGAGTCTCGAATCACCAGCGCGCATTTGTCGGATGATTTTTTGGAGGATGCGCAGGCGGCTGTCGTGGCTGCAATGCCTGCAGCGTCAAATACGGGGCGGTCAAACCAGCCAGGCATCGCTGCAAGTACACCCAACTCGTCTGCGGCCATGATGCCAGCGGTGATCATCTGGCCGCTTGATCCGCCATTGCTGCCGCCGCCGATGCCAACCAGCGCAAGCATGCCAGGTTATGCGCCGCCGGACAGCCAGCGGCAGGCCGATGCGGCGATTCGCAGCAGTCTGGGCGCAGCAAACCCGGAGTCTGCCGCGCCATCGACCCTTGAGCAAGCCGAGATCGAGTTGATTCGCGCAGCCCTTGTGCTGGCCGGCGGCAACATCTCGGCGGCCTCCAAACAACTGGGCATCAGCCGGAATACGATTTACCGCAAGCTGCACTGGAACCTGCCGCAGCCCGATTGATCCCCGGGTAGCACACCGATTGCCCGGTGTCGATCCAGGAAGCAGAATCAATCGGGTGCATCGAAAATCTTCGGCTCCAACTCCCGCCAGACCCGCTGGACATTGAGCGGATGACGCAGGCTGTAGCTGGGCAGACCCTGAAATCCGGGCAGGGCCAGGATGTCCGACGCTGGATCAAAGCTCTGACCACTTTGCAGCGCCGCCCAGACGGCAGCACGCAACTGCGCGAGGTAGTCGGTGTGCAGCCGCAGGTCGGATGCGCTCGCCAGATTGCCTTGCTCGCCCAGCAATGCATCGTCGCCTGCAAAGTCAAGCAGTTGCTGCCAGCTTGCCGTCAGCGTTTCAATTTGCGTGTCCTGCAAATCGGGCACATCACCCGGCCACAGCAGGCCCTGCGCCAGCACCAGGCGGTCTTGCCGGTGACGCAGCACCAATGCATATTCGCCGGGGGCGCGCAGCAAGGCCCGCCACTCGAACGGGCCGAGAAAAAAGGGCGCCGGGAGCCCGGGCGGACTTGCCGTGATCGGCCTTGTCGCCACGCGAATGGTGCCGGGAACCAGGCTGGCGCCGGCCGCACCGATGCGCGCTTTCAAGCGGGTCTGGCATTGCAGGCAGCGCGCATGCATGGCGCTGATCACCGGAGGCAATGCCCACAAACGTGCTGTCGAAAATGCGCTGTTGCCCATCACGAGTTCGGGGGCAGCCCGGGTGTTGATCACATCGGTCACGCGCCGCCCCAGCACCCGGCGGATGGTGCAGGCCAACGCCTGAGCAAACGCCGGGGTCGGACCGGTGCCGGCCAACCACACTTTTTGACCTTCCGTCGCAACCAGCAGTTGACTGGTCAAACCGCCATTGTCGGCATTCGGCTCGCCTGTGATGGCCGCAACACGCCAGAGATGGGGGCTGATCTTCTCCAGGCTCGGCAAGACCTGCGCGGTCGAACTGCGGCAATGCGTGGCGGCTTCGGCAGGGCGAACGCATAACCACAGCAGCAAGACCAACCCGCAGCCCAGCCGCAGCGCGCGCTTCATTGCACGTTTCACTGCGTGTTTTACCGCAGGCTTTTCCGCTTCAAGCCGTTTTTGTGTCAAACCGCGACAGCATTGCTCCGCGATGGCACAGCGCTTGTTGCCGCAGCCAGTCAAAAAACCCGCCATTCTGTGAATTGGTCCGTGGCATGAATACTGCATGAATTTGTTGAACCCAACGCAGGCACCCGGATTGATATCAATGAATTTGAAGGCATGGCGTTCGATGTGCAAGCAAGCTTCCTGCCAGGCTGTGCGCCGTGCGCGGCGCTCTGGGAAACTGCCTGCTGTGTGCGTGTTGCCAGGCCCGGGGCATTGCACATGAAAATTCTGGTGCTCGGCTCTGGCGCCGATGGCGGCTTGCCGCAATGGAATTGCCGATGTCCGCAGTGCACCGCGATGCGCCGTCCCGGGCGGATGCCGCGCACGCAGAGTTCGGTCGCGGTGTCGCCTGACGGGGAGCGCTGGATCTTGCTGAATGTCGCTCCCGATATAGCGCAGCAGATTCGCGTCAATCTGGCCTTGCAGCCCCCCGCGCAGTTGGAGGCCTCTTGCGCAGCGGAGATCGACACGCCGATCAAGGCGCTGGTGCTGATGGACTCGCATTGGCAAAGCGTTGGCGGTCTGCAGAACTTGCGCGAAAGCACAGGCATGGATGTCTACGCCACGCCGAGGGTCTTTGAAGACATGATCGACGAGACGCCGCTGCGCCACGTGTTGACGAACTACGGCTCGGTGCGCTGGCATCTCCTGCCGGTGGCAGGCAGCGAGTTGACGGCAGATTTCCAGATTCCAGGCTTCGAGATGTTGCGCTTCACGGCCATCGCGGTGCCGGTGGCCACGGCGCATCCTCTCCGGGCCGACGAGGATGCCGTTGGGCAAAGCATTGCTCTGAGCGTCCAGGATCTGGACTCGGGATTGAGCTTTGTGTTCGCACCGCTATTGCCTGATATCGCCGCAGCCGAACTGGCCTGGCTGCAAACTGCCGATTGCGTGATGGTGGATGGCCGTGGCGAGTCAGCCGTTGAAGGCTTGCCCGGCCGCCTGATCTTGACTCACCTGGGCCACGGCAGTCCCTTGCTGGACGAACACTCCAGTGCCTGCCAGCGACTTGCGGGGCAGGACATTGAATTGGCCTTCGATGGCATGGTGATCGATCTATGAAAGTGCCGAAGATCTTGAATACCCTGAAAAGCATGCAGCCCCGCCAGGATTGCGCGCAAATTGAACCGCTGTGGCTTGAATGGGCGGCGTTCGGCGGCGTGCTGGTTTTTGCAACCTGGCTGCTTGGCGCTCGTGGTGTCTGGGGTCTGCTGCTGCGCTCGGACCCGACCGGCATCACTTTCGTGATCCTGATGCTTTTTGTCGGTGCGACGCTTTGGTGTGGCGCGCGCGCGCGGCAATTGCAGCGGCAACGGGCTTCGTTTCAGGCCGGTGATGCGGGCCGCCAAGCGGACTATTGGGCGGGCGAATATCTGCAAAACCTGGACCGGATTGATCAGGCCACGCTGCTCGACCTTCTGATGGAGCGCACGCATGGGCCGCATGGCACCGCCTGGTGGGTCAACGGCATTCAGCTCAAGCTGGGCTTGCTGGGCAAGGTGATCGGCTTTTCGATTCTTGCACTCAATATCGGCAGTTTGCAAAGCTTTGATGCTGCGCAGTCGCAAGACTTGCTGCGCAGTTTGACCACCGGGCTGGGTGTGGCGCTGTTGACGACCATGGTGGGCTTGGTGGGCAATATCCTGCTCGGCCTGCAGCTGACGCGCTTGGATCGCTATGCCGATGCGCTGGTGTCCGAGATCCAGCGTGCCGGCATCCATGCGATCGGGTCGGTGGTACGACATGCAGAACAACATGCCGAAAAACCGGGCGGGCGACATTGATGCGACGCCGTCGCAGTTCGCGCGAGCCCGAAGTCGATCCGTTCTACGACATGTTGTTCAATATGTTGATCGCCTTTGTATTTTGTTTCATCGTGGCCCTGCTGGCGATGAACCCGAAGGCCCTGAAGGCGGGCGATATTCCGTCCAAGGCTGAGTACATCATCAACGTCTCTTGGCCCGACAACAACCCCAACGACATCGACACCTGGGTGCAGGATCCGCGCGGCGAACTGCTTTGGTACCGGCAGCGCGAGTCCGGGTTGATGTATCTGGACCGCGACGACCGCGGCGACGCCAACGATGCCATCGTCATCAACGGCCAGCGCATCATGAGTCCGTTCCGCCAGGAGGTGGTGACCTTGCGCGGCATCGTGCCGGGCGAGTACACGGTCAATGTCCAGTACTACAAATCAAAGAATGCCCAGCCGGTGGAGGTGACCGTCAACGTCATCAAGGTGAATCCGCGCGCCGAGGTGGTGTTCTATGGGCAACTGAAACTGGCCCGTCAGGGTGACGAAGCCACCGCCGTGCGTTTCACCGTTCTGGCCGATGGACGGGTCACGCAGGTCAATACGTTGCCAAAATCCTTGGCGCAAAAAATATGAGCAAACCATGACATTGACGATTGTTTTGAGTTTGGCGGCCCTGGCCTTTGTGGCCTTGCTGGCGCTGCTGTGGTCGCAGTGGCCGGTCTGGCTCAAGGGCATGCTGCTGATGAGCGTCACGCTGTTCTATTTTTTCGCCAATGACGCCGTGCACAGCATGTGGGGCTGGCCCAGCGCGGACAGTTTGCCCGAGCGCTTTGTCTTGCTGGCAGCGGTGTTCGACGAGCCCACGGCCAAGCGGCCGGGCGCGCTGTATGTCTGGGTCAACGCCTTGGAGGATGGCAAGCCGGCGCCACAACCCCGTGCTTTTGTGCTGCCCTACAGCAAGGATCTGCATGCCTTGCTGGGCGAGGCGATGAAGAAAACGCGCGACGGTGTCAGCCAGGTCGGCACGTGCGAGCCCAAGGCGGGCAAAGCCCGTTTTGCCTGGTTGCGCCCCGGCAGCGATGAGCAAGTCATCAAGTTGCGCGATCTGCCCGTTCCTCAACTGCCGGAGAAGTAGATGCGGTGGTCATTGCGTTCGATTTGCGGAGTGTCGGCGCCGATGCCATTGCTGGTCCTTGTGCTGTCAGGCCTGCTGGCAGCCTGCCGGCCAGCGGATTCTGCCGATGCTTTCTTCCCGCTGGCGGCCGGTCATCGCTGGACCTACCGGGTGACCACGGCGATGGATGACGACAGCAGCCCGGAGCGCGAGACCCTGACGCTGGAGGCGCTGGGTGCCGAACAAGTGACCGTTCTGGGCGATCAATCTGCCTGGCGACGCCGCAGCGACAGCGGCGTGGACTACTGGTTGCGCGCCGACGCCAGCGGCATTTACCGCGTCGGCAGCAAGAGCGTGCTGGATGAAGAAGTGCAAGGCGACAAGACGCGGCGCTATGTGCTGAAAGCTCCATTTGTGCCGGGAACCCAGTGGCAGACCCAGACCACCGCTTACTTGCTGATGCGAAACAATGAATTTCCACGCGAAATTCGCCACGCCCATCCGCAAATCCTGATGCTTTACCAAATCATGCAAAGCAATTTGACCGTCGACACCGCCGCCGGGCAATTCGAGAACTGCCTGCTGGTCAAAGGCCTGGCCACAGTACGCCTTTACGCCGACCCGGCCGCCGGTTGGCGTGACATGCCGCTGACGACGCAGGAGTGGTATTGCGCCCGCGTGGGCCTCGTGCGCATGGAGCGGCGCGAGCCGGCTCATTCCGGTTTCCTGACCGGTGGCACACGCACGCTGGAGTTGGAATCCTGGCAATGAACGGCGCGGCTCAGCGTGATTCTTTGTGGGTTGCTGCGGCCACTTTGCCGGGCTCGGTCATGGCCATCACCTTTCGAGTGCATCAGCGCCAGCATCTTGCCAGAGGGCGGGTCCGGTTTGAAACCCGGCAACCGGGTGGGCTGCCTTCCGATCTGATCGTTCTCGGCGCGGGGCCTGGTTGCCGTGCTGTACCTGCGTCTATGCCCTGACAGCTCGCAGCCCCAACCGGGCAGCGAAAAAAACAAGGTCAGAAAACCACACCATGCTTTCCATATATTGCTCGACGGGCCAACTCAAGCGGCCCAGGATGCTGCAGCCCTTTTCACGCATTGCCATGGCGACAGCCGGTTTGTGCTGGAGTCTGGGCACTCTGGCTCAAACCAGCGAGCCCGGGTCGGTGTTCGAATTACCACGCGTCGAGGTGGTCTCGACCGGGCCGCTGAACGGCATCGGCCAGCCCAGGGACCGGGTCGCTGCCAATGTACAGACCTTGCGTGCAGCCGATCTGGCGCGCAGCCATGCGCTCGATTTGACCGGCGATCTGTTGCGTCGCCTGGGCAGCGTCAGCCTCAACGACTTGCAGGGCAACCCGTTCCAGCCCGACCTGAACTTCCGCGGTTTCAGCGCTTCGCCCTTGCTGGGTACGCCGCAAGGCTTGTCGGTCTATATGGACGGTGTGCGCTTGAATCAGCCTTTTGGCGATGTGGTCAGTTGGGATTTGATTCCCCGCTCCGCCATTGCCAAGGTGGCGCTGATGCCGGGTAGCAATCCCTTGTTCGGCCTCAACACCCTGGGTGGCGCGTTGTCGGCGCAGACCAAGGACGGCTTGACGAACCCGGGTACCTCGCTGCAGATCATCGGCGGGGTCAATCAGCGCGCGGCCCTGGAGTTCGAATCCGGGGGATCGCAAGACAATGGCCTGCACTGGTTCTTGACAGGCAACCGGTTTCATGAAGAGGGCTGGCGTGCGGCCTCGCCCTCCGATGTGAATCAGTTGTTCGGAAAAATCGGTCTGCGCCAAGCAGACGTCGATCTCAAACTGAGCTTGGCGCTGGCAGACAACAATCTCACCGGCAACGGCATGCAGGAACAGGGCGCTTTGCTGCGCGATCGGCGCAGCGTCTACACCACACCTGACAGCACCCGCAACCGTGCCTTGTTCCTGAATCTGGAAGCCAGTCAAGAGCTGGCGAGCGGTATCAAAGTGGCGGGGAATGTCTATTACCGGCGCATCAATACGGCCACGCTGAATGGCGATATCAACGACGGCGCGCTCGATCAATCTGTCTACCAGGCCAGCAGCGCCGAGCTCGATGCGCTGAAGGCGGCGGGTTTTGCCGGCTACCCCGCCAGCGGCGCCAATGCGGCGAATACGCCATTCCCCAAATGGCGTTGCATCGCCAACACGCTGTTGAACGACGAGCCCAATGAGAAGTGCAATGGCCTGCTCAACAGCACCCGCAGCGTGCAGCACCATGCGGGGCTGAACCTGCAAGCCTCGAGCGCGGGCTTGCTCGGCGGCTTGGAGCATCAATGGCTGCTGGGCGCGGCGCTGGATCTGAGTCGCGTCAATTTCACCCAGGGATCGCGGTTCGGCTTCATCAATCCGGACCGATCCATCGCCGCAGTCCAGGGGCCGGGCGCTTTTGCCGATGGCAGCCAGACTTCCGAAAACGCTTTCGATGCCCGCGTGGACTTGAGCAGCCTCACCCATACCAGCAGCTTGTTTGCCAGCAGCACGCTGGCGCTGAATCCGCAGACGCACCTCACCTTGTCGGGTCGCTTCAACCGCAATGTGGTGAAGAACCGTGATGCGATCACGCCGGGCGGGGGCAGCGGCTCACTTGATGGCGACGATGTCTTCAGTCATTTCAACCCAGGCATCGGACTGACGTTTGCTGCCAGCAAGGCCGTGACGATTTACGCCAGCGCCAACCAGGGCGCGCGCGCGCCGACCGCGATCGAGCTCGGCTGTGCCGATCCGGCCAGACCCTGCAAACTGCCCAATGCCTTTGCCGGTGACCCGCCGCTCAAGCAGGTCATCACCAACAGTGTAGAAACCGGCCTGCGCGGCAGCGCAGGCCCAAACATCGACTGGAATATGGCGCTGTTCCGCGCCGATAACCGGGATGACCTGCTCTTTGTCAGCGACAACAGCAGTGGCTTCGGTTATTTCCGCAATTTCGGCGAGACCCGCCGTCAGGGCCTTGAGCTTGGGCTGACGCTGCGCGCCAGGCCCGGTCTGACGCTCGGCGCCAATTTGAGCTTGCTCGATGCCACTTACCGCAGCGCGGAGCGGGTGGGAGGAGCGACCAACAGCAGCAACGACGGAGCCGCTGGCGGCTTTCCCGGAACTGAAGGTAGTCTCCAGATCCAGCCGGGTGACCGAATTCCCTTGTTGCCGCGCGGTCAGTTGAAGGTTTTTGCCGACTGGCAACTCAACTCGCAGTGGAGCCTGGCTGCGGACTTGAACGCAAGCAGCGGGGCCGCGGCGCGGGGCAATGAAAATGGGCAACATCTTGCTGATGGCCTCTACTACACCGGCCCTGGCCGCAGTGCGGGCTATGCCGTGCTGAATTTCAATGCCGACTATCGGCCGACTCGCGCAGTCAAGCTCTTCTTGCAGGTCAACAATCTGCTCGACCGGCAGTACAACAGCGCAGCTCAACTGGGTGCGAATGGCTTCGACGCCAGCGGCAACTTCCGGGCGCGCCCGCTGCCGCAAGATGCCAACGGTAACTATCCCTTGATCCACTCGACCTTCTTCGCCCCGGGAGCGCCGCGCACGGTCTGGGCGGGATTGCGCATGACGTTCGGGGATTGAGCGTCAGTTGACGCGGGGTCTGGGCCCCGCCGTCATTTCTGCAACCGGCTTGGCTCAGCCTGGCACTTTGGCCCAGACCTGGCACCAGCCGGCGTTGGCAATCTGTTTGCGACCGAACATGGCACAGCCTGCCCAGGGATCTTCGGGTTTGCCTTGCCAGAACGAGCAGCCTTTGCAATGTTGGCTGGCATTGTGTTTGGGGTATTTCTTGCCATCGACCTTGCTGCTGTCGTGGTGATAGCCGAGTGCCGTGGCTTGTTCGCTCGCTTCGTCCAGATGGGCGCCGCCGCTTTGGGCGCGGGCCGTCGATGCGCAGAGCAGACTGCTGCCCACTGCGACGGTTGCCGCCTGAATGGCGATGAAGCGACGGCGGGAAATGCTGCTGTTCATGGAGATACTCTCGAATTTCGGTTTGAAAAAAAGGCGCAGTAGCCGAGGCACTGCGCCCTTGTGCTCTACTCAACTTCGATCAGTTGGCCGCAAGAGTCTTGGCTGTGTCACCTGTCTTGGGGATCTTGAAGACCCAGACCATGCCGCCTTGTTCCAGGAAGTTGACCTTCTTGGCCACATCGCCACCCCACAACGGCACCGCGCCACCCCAGCCCGACACAACGCTGATGTACTGCTCGCCGCCTTGCATCCAGGTGACCGGCGGTGCTACCACGCCGGAGCCGGTCTGGAATTCCCAGATGACCTTGCCGGTCTTGGCGTCAGCCGCCTTCAAATAGCCTTCAGGCGTGCCCCAGAACACCAGATTGCCGGCGGTGGTCAGCACGCCACCCCACAGCGGGGCTGAGTTCTTGACTTCCCAGACTATCTTGCCGGTTTTCGGGTCGATGGCACGCATGGCGCCGATGTAGTCGTCGTTGATCGTCTTGATCGAGAAGCCTGCGCCCATGTAGGCCGCTCCCTTCTTGTATGTGACCGGCTCGTTCCAGATTTCCATGCCCCACTCATTGGCAGGCACATAGAACAGTTTGGTGTCGGGGCTGTAGGCCATCGGCATCTGATTCTTGCCGCCCAGGAAACTCGGCGCCGAAACCACGGGTTTGCCCTTTTTGCCATCAGCACTGGCGGTCGGATCGCCGGCACGGTTTTCCGGCACGAAATTGGGACGACCGGTCTTCAGGTCAATACCGGTGGCCCAGGTCAGCTTCTTGACGAAGGGGAAGGCGTTCTCGAGCTTGCCGCTGTTGGCATCGAGTACGTAGAAAAAGCCGTTGCGGTCGGCCTTGCCGCCCATGCGCTTGCCGTCCTGATCAAAGGTGATGAACTCGTTGGACCCGTCAAAGTCCCAGGCATCGTTGGGCGTGTTCTGGTAATGCCATTTGATCTTGCCGGTCTTCACGTCGATGGCCACGGTGGAGCAGGAGAACAGGTTGTCGCCTGGGCGCAAATGGCTGTTCCACGGTGCCGGGTTGCCCGTGCCGAAATAGGCCAGGCCGGTCTTGGCGTCAAAGGTGCCACCCATCCAGGTGGACGAGCCACCGGTTTTCCAGAGGTCCCCGGTCCAGGTCTTGTTGAGGGTGCCGGAAATGCCGTTTTCGGTCTTGTTGCCGTCCTTGTCATAGTTGTAGCCCATGTGGCCTTCAACCGTGGGGCGCGACCAGATCATGCGGCCAGTCTTCGGGTCACGCGCTTCAACGCGTCCGACCACGCCGAACTCGCCGCCCGACACTCCGGTCAGCAGCATGCCATTGGCAATCAGCGGTGCCGCCGTGGCGGAATAGCCGGCTGCGTAGTCGTCAATCTTTTCTTTCCAGACCACATCGCCCGTGGTCTGGTCGAGTGCGACCAGTTGTGCGTCCAGCGTGGCGAAGATCACCAGGTTGTCGAACAGCGCCGCGCCGCGGTTGACCACGTCGCAGCAGGGCATGATGCCTTCGGGCAGACGGTGCTCATACTTCCAGAGCTTTTTGCCGGTGGCTGCGTCGAGCGCAAAGATGCGCGAGTAGGAGGCCGTGACGAACATTTTGCCGTCGTGAATCAAGGGCTGCGATTCCTGGCCGCGCTGCTTTTCACCACCGAAGGAGTAAGCCCAGGCTGGTACCAGGCGGGAAATGTTCGCCGACGTGACCTGCTTCAAGACCGAGTATCGCTGGCCTTCGGTGCCGAGTCCGGAGGACAAAACTTCTTTGCCGGACTTCGATGCGGCCTGGATCATTTGATCCGTGACGCCGGTTTGCGCGGCGTGGCCGGTGAGTGACCCGAAGGCCAAAGTGGTCAGAACGGTGAGTAGCTTCAATCGCATGAATGTCTCCTTGGGTGGCTGATGTCCGCGCTGCAGTGGCATGGTCTTGGATGGCCATAATTCGCTGACGCTGCGGGTCAACCGCTCAATGCAACAAGCGTGCCATCCAAAGCTGGCTCGATTTGAGTCGAATCGCTGCTTTTACCGAGCCTTGGTGCTACATCCTTGAGCAGTTGGCGCGCCAGCCTGGAACAGCGGTCTGGCTCGTATCAGTGTTTGCCCTGCCGCAGCACCGCTTGCTCGTACCGCGGGTAGAGGTTTGCCACATTGCGGGTGTATTCACTGGCAAAGCCCGCCCAGCGCCTGAATTCCGCGGGAACCGGCAGATTGAGCACCTCGACCATGTCCAGCCCCTGTTCGGCCGCAGCTTGAAACGCTTGATCGAGCCAGACGAGATAGCGCTGCGTCATCGCGACCAGGTCAGTTTCGGCGCGGCTCAATTGTTCAGAGGCAAGCGCAAGGCTGCCGTGACTGGGCACCCAGGTCTTGTGGGGAAGGGTGCTCAAGGTTTGCAGGCTGGCCTGCCAGGCTTTGATGTCGGCATGCGGCGTGGTGGGAATGCGCTGGCTGAAAATCAGCCCACCGGCAAACACGATGCCGCTGCTCCGGTCGATCAGGACCAGATCGCTGTCGGTGTGGCCGCGCAACTCCAGCAGTTCAATCTCGCGGCGGCCCAGGCGCTCGGTGCCCGCTTGTGCAAGCACCGACGGCAGAACCGCCTCGGTGCCCTTCATCCACTCGCCGCAGAGCCGGTAGAGATTCGAGGTGTAGCCGGCGGCCTGCGACTGCATGCCGGCCTGGGTTGCCGCAGTGGCCGCACGAGGCACATCGACAAAGGCCTGGTTGCCAAGGAAATAGTCCGGGTGCTGGTTCAGATGCAGCACTTTGAGGATCGGCTCGGCGGTCGTGCGGGCGATCAAGGCCCGCAGTTGCTTGCCGTAAAGGCGCGACGGCCCGCTGTTGATGACCAGCACGCCGGCGCCGGTGACGATGAACCCAGTGTTGATGATGTTGCAACCATTGACCCGATCGAAGTCGGCATTGGCCCCTTCGACCACATAGACATCAGGCGCCAGCGCGCGGGCTTGCAGCCGGTAGTCCAGCGCCACGCTGTCAGGGGCCGCGTGAGCCGGATCCGAAGGCGACAACAGCAGGCCCGACAGAGCCAGGCAGGTCAGGGCTGACCATGCTTCAAGCCTGCTCCGGCAGACTTGCCATAGAGGCCTCATTCGACGCTCCCGCCGATCTGGTTGCCGTTGTTGTCGGTGCCGACCAACTGCAGCTTGCCCATCAGTGGGTTGGCGAAATCAAAGCTGAAGACCGGGTTCTCGCTGAGCGGCTCGAAGGCGTTGAGCCGCAACAGTTCGCGCCCTGCTGCATCGCGCAAGGACAAGCGGTTGACATAGAAGGCGGGGATACCTGCGACCAGGCCGGTGTCCATTGGGTGCATGATGCGCAGGCGAAGGCGCGTCCCGGCGCCAGCTCCAGCCGCGCCCACAGCGCTGCTGCTGGCGAAGGTTCGGGCGCTGACCTCGCCCAGCGTGCGCGCCCAACTACCGTCGCTGCGTGTGGCGCCCGGTGCCGTGCACCCGCCGCCTGCCGACTCGATCCACACGCCGCCGACATGCCAGACGCCATCCCGCGTCTTCACGGCAGCTCGAACCGGGCTGGCTTGCTCCAGCTTGAAGCGAAAGCTCACTGAAGGCAGGGTGCCCATCGGGAAATACTCCAGCACCTTGCGGATCGGGTTGCGGTCCACCAGCACGGTGATCTGTTCCACATGCTCCAGGCCTTCAGCGCGCACGCTGATTGGCACGTTCATCGGGTCTTCGGCGAACGCGGGACCACTCACCTGCACGCGGTCATCGAACACGACCGTGCCCTTGCCGAGATACTCGCGTTGCAGATCAGCCCATCCAAGCGAGCCGAAGGGATCGGCCGCAGGTCCGGCATGGGCTTGTGCGCAGCCCACCACGCCCACCACACCGATCCGCAAGATCATTGAACAACATTCTGCCAATCCGGCCATTGCGACATTTTTGAACATAAGCATCTCCTGCGATGCGGTCAAGCAAGATTCATGCTGATTCGGCAGCGGACTGACTCACAACAGGACACCCCCCTAGGTTGTTTCCCTCGGTTCGAGTCGCTTACAGGACAGGAAAAGGCCAATATCTGGCGTTTTCATGGCTTGGCACGCAAGCTGCACTAGAAAAATTGCGCTTGATCAGCCTTGATCAGCGATCGATTCCTCAACAACTCCAACTCTGAGACAACAACATCATGACTTCTTCATTTCATAAAGCCGCGTTCGTTCCTTTCGCCTTGCTTGTTGTGGCAGGCTCTGCACAGTCGGCGGATTTCAAAGCCGGTGAATGGGATCTGTCTCTCGGCGGTTTCATCAATGCCTACTACACCCAGGCAAGCTGTACCGGCAACCAAGCCATCATCGGCCTGGCCTTGGCAGGGCAGGCACTGGGATGCAATGGCAAGAAAGACAGCACCGTGATTGGCAATGGCTTGCTACCCAATGCTTTGGTGGTTGGCGCCAAGACCCAGCAGTCGGGCTATGACATCAGCGCGACCTTGATGATCGGAGCCGCAGTGGCTACCGGCAGCGCGATCGGTGCCAACAGCGCAGTCGATGTGCGGCAGGGCTTTTTCACCCTCGGCAAGGCCGACATGGGCTCGTTCAAGATCGGCCGCGACTATGGCATCTTTGGTTCCAACGCCATTTTGTCGGACATGACGCTGCTGGGCGTTGGCCAAGCGACGGCCGCCACCCAACGCGGCCGTGTTTCGCTCGGCCACATCGGCTCGGGCTACTCCTACCTGGGTCATTACGGACAACTCAGCTACAGCAGCCCTTCGGCACAAGGTTTCACGCTCAATGCCGGGCTGTTTAGCCCGGTCGATGGCAGCAACCCCGCATCCGGTTCCGAGC
The DNA here is from genome assembly GCA_903820745.1 of uncultured Burkholderiales bacterium. Lineage (GTDB taxonomy): Bacteria > Pseudomonadota > Gammaproteobacteria > Burkholderiales > Burkholderiaceae_C > Paucibacter_A. The sequence continues at coordinate 6,798 of CAIJIT010000220.1, read as the reverse complement.
CTCAATTGCAGGCGCAGGTCGGCTACGCCTTTGCCGGCGGCAAGGCCTGGGCAGGCTTGAAAACCCAGAGTTTCGATGTCAGCGCGGTGGGTGCCAATAATGGTTTTCGCATGAGCGGGTCTGAACTGGGCTTCAGCGTGCAGATGGGCCAGGTCGGCCTGCTGGCGAATTATCAGAGCGGCAAGGGCCTGGGCCTGTTGTCGGATGGTGACTCAGGCGCCAGCAAACAAGACAATCTCCTGTTGCAGGGCACATTCAACCTCACCCCCAGTCTCAAGCTGGGTCTGGGATGGGGACAGACCAAGATGAAGGCTGGTTCCGGCCTTGCGCTTGCGTCCAATAACAGCACCACTTTCGGCGCCTATTACAAGCTCCTGCCTTCAGTGACCTTGGTGGGTGAGTTGAGCCGGACAGAGTCCAAGCCGTTTGCCGGAGCAGGGGCCACGCAGACCGGTGTTTCTGCCGGAGCAATTCTGTTTTTCTGAGCGTCACGGTGACTTTGATGATTCGGGGCTTACGGCCCTGAATCATCAAACCAATGTCGTTTTGCGGGTCACAAATCGATGTTTCGCAAGAATTCGCGAAAACCCGGACCAAGTTCCGGATGCGCCAGGGCCAGTTCGACATTGGCTTGCAGGAAACCTTCCTTGCTGCCGCAGTCGTAGCGCTTGCCTTGATAGCGATAGGCAAAGACCTTTTCCCGGCGCAGCAGGCCGGCGATGCCGTCAGTCAGCTGGATTTCACCACCGACACCACGCGGCTGGCTGGCGATTTCGTGGAAGATACCTGGCGTCAGGATATAGCGGCCAGCCACAGCCAGGCGTGAAGGCGCATCTTCAGGCGCCGGTTTTTCGACGATGCGGCTGACATCCATCAGCGTCTCGCTGACCGGTGTGCCGGCGACGATGCCGTAGCGGCGCGTTTGTTCGGCGGGCACTTCCTGTACCGCCAGAATCGATGTGCGCCATTCGGCATATTGCTCGACCATCTGCTTGAGCACCGGCGGCTCGCCGACCATCAAGTCATCGGCCAGCAGGACGGCAAAAGGTTCGTTGCCGACCAGGCGTCTGGCGCACAACACGGCATGACCGAGACCCAGGGCTTGCGCCTGGCGTACGTAGATGCATTCCATGTCGTCAGGTTTGACGCTGCGGACGACGTCGAGGAGTTCCTGCTTGCCGGCTTGTTCGAGCGCGACTTCGAGCTCGAAGGTCATGTCGAAATGGTCTTCGATCGGCCGCTTGTGGCGGCCGGTGACGAAGATCATCTCGCGCACCCCGGCGGCATAAGCTTCCTCAACCGCATATTGGATCAGCGGCTTGTCGACGACCGGCAGCATTTCCTTCGGCTGCGCCTTGGTCGCGGGAAGGAATCGTGTACCCAGACCGGCTACCGGAAAAATCGCTTTGGTAAGTTTGTGAATTGCCACTGTTGATCACTTTCAGGATTGATTCGGCCGATTGTTGCATGGGCTTGCGGGCGGCTTTTGAAGCCATCCCGCCCGCCTGTGACATCGATCACAGCGACATTCAGCCGCCCAAATGCGCGGCCTGTTCACGCAGGCGGGTGACCGTCGCGCTGAACTCGGCCAGCCGCTGACGTTCTTGCGCCACCACCGCGGCAGGTGCGCGCGAGACGAAGACTTCGTTGCCGAGCTTGGCTTCGCCTTTGACGATTTCGCCTTCGAGGCGGGCGATTTCCTTGGCCAGGCGGGCGGTCTCGGCAGCCACATCGATCTGGACATGCAAGGCCAGGCGCGCAGCGCCATGGACCAGCACCGGCGACATCTTGCTGGCCGCAGCAAAAGCTGCCTCTTCGGCAATGAATTGCACCTCGCTGAGCTTGGCCAATGCCTTCAGCAGCGGCGCGCATTCGCCGATGAAGCCATCGTCTCCACCGACCAGCAAGGGCACGCGTTCGGCCGGCGACAGCTTCATTTCGCTGCGCAGGCTGCGGCAGGTGTTGACCAGCGCTTTGAGCCCTTGCACCCAGGCGTCAGCCGCCGGGTCGATGCGTTCGGCTTGCGCCAGTGGATAGGCTGCGATGGCCAGGTAGCTTTCTTCGTCCTTGCCCTTGCGCCCGGCGATCGGCGCCACCGTCTGCCACAGCTCTTCGGTGATGAATGGGGCGATCGGGTGCAAGAGCCGCAGAATGGTTTCCAGCACGCGGATCAAGGTACGGCGCGTGGCGCGCTGCTGGGCTGCGTCGCCGATCTGGATCTGCACCTTGGCGATTTCCAGATACCAGTCGCAATACTCGTCCCAGACAAATGAATAAATCGCGCTGGCGACGAAGTCAAGCCGGTACTGCGCGAAGCCATCGGCCACAGCCTGCTCGACGCGTTGCAACTCGCTGCTGATCCAGCGATCGGCCTGGCTGAAAGTCAAATAGTTGTGCGCCGGACCACCAGGTGCGCATTGTTCCTTGCTATGCGCCATCAGGCCGCAATCGGCGTCCTCGCAATTCATCAACACGAAGCGGGTTGCGTTCCAGAGCTTGTTGCAGAAGTTGCGATAGCCCTCGCAGCGCTTGGTGTCGAAGCTGATATTGCGGCCCAATGAGGCCAGCGAGGCGAAGGTGAAGCGCAGCGCATCGGCACCGAAGCCGGGAATGCCTTCCGGGAATTCCTTCTCGGTGGCTTTGCGAACCTTCGGTGCGGTTTCGGGTCGGCGCAAGCCTTGCGAGCGCTTGTCGAGCAGGGGCGCCAGGGCGATGCCGTCGATCAGGTCGACCGGATCGAGCACATTGCCTTCGGACTTGCTCATCTTCTGCCCTTGCGAATCGCGCACCAAGCCGTGGATATAGACATGCCTGAATGGCACTTTGCCGGTGAAATGCTTGGTCATCATGATCATCCGGGCGACCCAGAAGAAGATGATGTCGTAGCCGGTCACCAGCACCGAAGAGGGCAGGAACAGATCCTGCTCGACCGTCTTTTCGGGCCAGCCCAGGGTCGAGAAGGGCACCAGCGCCGACGAGTACCAGGTGTCGAGTACATCCTCGTCGCGCGTCAATTCGCCCGCATAACCGGCCGCAGCGGCCTTGGCGCGCGCCTCGGCTTCATCGCGGGCAACGAACAATTCGCCGCCTGAGCCATACCAGGCCGGGATCTGATGGCCCCACCAAAGCTGGCGCGAAATGCACCAGTCATTGATATTGCCCATCCAATGGTTGTAGGTGTTGACCCATTGCTCGGGGAAGAACTTGACCTCGCCGGATGCCACCGCCTCGATCGCGCCCTCGGCAATGCTGCGCCCGTGCTGGCCCGGCTTGTTCATCGCGACAAACCATTGGTCGGTCAGCATCGGCTCGATCACCTGGCCGGTGCGCTCGCAACGCGGCACCATCAGCTTGTGCTTTTTTACCTCGACCAGCAGGCCCAGCGCATCGAGATCGGCGACGATCTTTTTGCGCGCCACGAAGCGATCCAGGCCGCGGTATTCAAGCGGCGCCTCGTCATTGATCCTGGCGTCGAGGGTGAGCACGCAGATCATCGGCAAGGCATGGCGCTGGCCGACCGCATAGTCGTTCAGATCATGGGCCGGGGTGACTTTGACGACGCCAGTGCCGAAAGCCCGGTCGACATAGTCGTCGGCGATCACCGGGATCTGCCGGCCGGTCAGTGGCAGCAGGACCTGACGGCCGATCAGCGCCTGATAGCGTTCGTCCTCGGGGTGGACCATCACCGCGACGTCGCCAAGCATCGTTTCTGGCCTGGTCGTCGCAACGACAACTTCGCCCGTTCCATCGGCCAGTGGATAGCGGATATGCCAGAGGAAACCCTCTTCCTCTTCGCTCGAGACTTCCAGGTCCGAGACCGCTGATTTCAGCACCGGGTCCCAATTAACCAAGCGCTTGCCGCGGTAAATCAGGCCTTCGTCGAACAGTCGCACGAAGGTTTCGGTGACGGTTTTGGACAGCCCCGCATCCATCGTGAAATATTCATGCTCCCAGGACACGCTGTCGCCCATGCGGCGCATCTGGCGCGTGATCGTGTTGCCTGATTCCTCTTTCCAGTCCCAGATGCGTGCGACGAAGTTCTTGCGGCCAAGTTGATGGCGGTCCTGCCCCTGGTCCTGCAACTGGCGTTCGACGACGATCTGCGTCGCGATGCCGGCATGGTCGGTGCCGGGCACCCACAAGGTGTTGTGGCCGAGCATGCGGTGGTAGCGCGTCAACGAGTCCATGATGGTCTGGTTGAAGGCATGACCCATGTGCAGGGTGCCTGTTACGTTGGGCGGCGGCAACTGGATGCAGAACGATTCGCGCTGCTTGTCCAGCGTCGGTTTGTAGAGCCCCTTGGCTTCCCACAACGGACCCCAATGGGCTTCGATGTCGGCGGGTTCAAATGATTTGGCGAGTTCGGTCATGGGGCGGCGGGTCACTGAAATTTGGGCGCTGCCTTTGCGGCGGGGCGCTGGCTGTAGGAACACAGCGGGGATCTCTCTGGATTGTCCTACATGAGCCACTTCGCCCTATGGCGCATCAAAACGCCCGCCAAAGTTGCTCCGCTACATAAACAGATGCTCGCTGGCGTTTTGGCTGCGCCGAAACGCCGGATTGATGTCGGGCCGCTACATAAAAAGATGCTCGCCGGCGTTTTGGCTTGCGCCGAAACGCCCGCCAAGGTTGCTCTGTTACATAAAGAGATGTTCCCCGGCGTTTTGGCTTACGCCGAAACGCCCGCCAAAGTTGCTCCGCTACATAAACAGATGCTCGCCGGCGTTTTCACCGCCGAGGATGACGTAGTTGACGCGGCGGAGATCGGCCAGGCTGGTGCCACCGGCATAGGAGATCGAACTTTGCAGGTCTTCCTGCATTTCGCGCAAGGTGTCGGCCAGGCGGCCCTTTACCGGTTCGAGGATGCGCTTGCCTTCGACATGCTTGTACTCGCCCTTGTTGAAGTCGCTGGCCGAGCCGTAATATTCCTTGAACAGCGTGCCATCGACTTCGACCGTGCTGCCCGGCGATTCCTCATGGCCGGCAAAGAGCGAGCCGATCATCACCATCGCAGCGCCAAAGCGCATGCTTTTGGCGATGTCGCCATGGTGGCGGATGCCGCCATCGGCGACGATCGGTTTGGTCGCGACACGGGCACACCATTTCAAGGCCGAAAGCTGCCAGCCGCCGGTGCCGAAACCGGTTTTCAACCTTGTGATGCAGACCTTGCCGGGGCCGATGCCGACCTTGGTCGCGTCAGCGCCCCAGTTTTCCAGGTCGATCACCGCTTCGGGCGTGCCGACATTGCCGGCGATGACGAAGCTGTCGGGCAGACGCTGCTTGATATGCGCAATCATCCGCTGCACGCTGTCGGCATGGCCATGCGCAATGTCGATGGTGATGTAGTCGGCGCCAACGCCTTCAGCCGCGAGCCGGTCGATCACCGCGTAGTCGGCGGCCTGCACGCCTGAGCTGACCGACACAAACAGGCCTTTGTCGCGCATGGCCCTGGCAAAGGCCAGGGCGTCGAGGTCAAACCGGTGCATCACGTAGAAATAGCCGTTGCGCGCCAGGTATTCGGTGATCCCTTCATCGACGACCGTTTTCATATTGGCCGGAACAGCGGGCAACTTGAAGCGGCGCGGACCGAAGGCGACCGAGGTATCGCATTCGCTGCGGCTTTCGACCCGGCATTTGCGGGGCAGCAGCAGGATATTGTCGTAATCAAAAATTTCCATGAGATTCAGGTTCGCATTGTTCGGTGTGCGTTCATGCAGTGCACACCCGAGGCTGCGAGCGCTTGATCTGGAAACCCGGCCCTCACCGCGAGGGCCATCAGCTTTTTGGATGGTGCGGCGGTCAGCCGGGCGCCAATATTTGGGCCCATGTCGAATTCTACGCAGCATTGGCGATCGGTTGCCGTTTCGCTGGCCCGGTCAGCCGCGATGGGTAAACTGCGACCTTGATCAAGCATCAAACTGCCGCACCGGCAGCACCGAAACCGCCCCGAGGGAATTGCATGAATTCAGCCAGCAACCATGTTGTCATCAGCGGCACCGGCATCCATCAGCCGCCGCATGTCATCAGCAACGCCGAACTGGTGCTTGCCTTCAACGCCTATGCCGATCTGCAGAATGCCGAGCATGCCGAGGCGATCGCCGCTGGCGAACGCAGCGCAATCGTTCACTCGAGCGTCGAGTTCATCGAAAAGGCCTCGGGCATCAAGCAGCGCTATGTGCTCGAAAAGTCTGGCGTACTCGACCCGACGCGAATGTATCCGCGCTTTACTGAACGCAGCGATGAGCAGATTTCGCTGATGGCCGAGATCGCCGTCGACGCGGCCAGGCAGGCGCTGGCGGCGGCCGGCAAACAGGCATCGGACATCGACATGGTGCTTTGCGCCAGCGCCAATATGCAGCGAGCTTATCCGGCCATGGCGGTTGAAATCCAGTCGGCGCTTGGCGCTGGCGGCTATGGTTTTGACATGAATGTGGCTTGTTCATCGGCCACGTTCGCGATCGATCAGGCTTACAGCGCGGTACGCTCGGGCGCTTCGCAATGCGTGTTGATCGTCAACCCCGAAATCACCTCGGCCCACCTTGAATGGCGTGACCGCGACTGTCATTTCATCTTCGGTGATGTCTGCACCGCCCTGATCATCGAGCGGGCCGAGACTGCCACCTCGGCCGATCAATGGGAGATCCTCAGCACCAAGCTGGCCACGCAGTTTTCCAACAATATCCGCAACAACTTTGGTTTCATGAATCGGGCCGAGGACAGCGACCCGCTGGGGCGCGACAAGACCTTTCGCCAGGAAGGCCGCAAGGTTTTCAAGGAAGTGGTGCCGATCGCTGCTGC
>CAIJIT010000219.1 GCA_903820745.1 uncultured Burkholderiales bacterium | reverse complement strand
GCCGAAGACCAGATCCAGGAAATGCTGGCGCGCGTTGGCCTGGGTACCACCATGGGCATCGTCGGCGGCCAGTTGTTTGGCGGCTTGCTCAGCGACACCTTGGGCTGGCGCTGGGCCTTCGTCTTGCTGGCGATGATCTTCGGCCTGGTTGGCGTCTTGTTGTTGCTCGACTGGCGCAGCCAGGCAGATGCCCGGCCGGTCGCGCGCCCGGCATCGGCACCCGGCTTGGTGGCGCAGACGCTCTTGATCGTGATCGGACCCTGGTCGCGAATCGTCCTGCTGGTTGCCTTGCTCGAGGGCGCGGCAGGCTTTGGCGTGCTGGCGATCTGGCCTTCGCATCTGCACCATGCGCTGGGCTTGCCACTGACTTCGGCGGGTGCCATCGTCGCTTTGTTCGGCCTGGGCGGCTTGCTTTACATGATGGCAGCGCGGCGTTTGATGCAGCGCTTCGAGCAGACTGTTCTGGCCAGGCTGGGTGCCTGTCTGATGAGCTTGTCGACGCTGATTTTTGCCTTCGCGCCGTATTGGCAGATCACCTTGCCGGCCTGTCTGCTCAGCGGCTTTGGCTTCTTCATGTTCCATACCGTCATGCAGGCCAACGCCACGCGGATGGCGCCAGCGGCACGCGGTACCGCGGTCGCGCTGTTTTCCTCGGCGCTGTTTCTGGGCCAATCGCTGGGGGTGCTGCTGGCCGCCGACCTGATCGAGAGGATCGGCAGCGCTGCCGTGATCGCCGGTGGCGGCCTGGTGGTGCTGTTGCTGGGGTTTTATCTGGCCCGCGCGATGCAGCGGCCGCAAGCCGCCAACTGAGTGAGCCTCAGTCCCAGGGCGCGGCTTCGGTGCTGGCTGGCGGGGCTGGCAGCGCTGCTGCCGAAGGATTGGCAAAGTCATGCTCGCCGCCCAGTGACTCGAGCAGTTGCGGGATCAGCTTGCTGAGCTCACCGGTGGCCAGCGCTGCATCGGCGTCGAAGGCTGCATCTTTTTCAGGGCTTTCGCGACCCTCGAAGACAAGGTCGAGAAAGGCAATCTTCTTGATCTGCAGCGTGTCGGTCAGCATGAAAGAGACCCGGTCGCGCCAGCTCATGGCCAGCCTGGTGGGTGCTTTGCCGCCGCTGAGATGCTGGCGGACTTCTTCGATATCAAGCGCATGGCGGGCATAGCGCACGACCGATTTCATTTCATCGACGCTCTTGAGCTCGCATTCGCGGTCGACGCTGAAGCCCTCGGGCGGTTCACCATCGGTGAGCCAGGCGGCCATGCAGGCCGCCGGGGTTTCAGCGGTCTGGATCAGGTTCAAGGAAAGTCCATCGAGCGACTTGATCAGCAGCGTCACCACTTCTTCGGCGCGACTGGCGCTGCTGGCGTCGACCATCAGCAATTGCTGCTGTGGCGCGATCCAGACCTTGATGTTTGACTGCTTGGTGAAAGCCATCGGCAGCAACTCGAGCGTTGCATGTTCGCGCAAGTCCTTGGTCTGCTTTTTGCCCGGTTTGCGGCCGGTTTCCTGCTCGATCTGCAAGGCCATCTCTTCAGCCCTGCGCTTGACCACCGAGCCCGGCAACACGCGCTGCTCGAGCTTCAGCTGTAACAACCATTGACCGCCGATGTCCTCGATCAAGGCGCCATTGGCTTCACCTCGGGGTGGGGCCCAGCCGAGTGACTGGGCCTGGGTGGCACCACATTCAACAAATACCGCCTTTTGCAGGCTTGCTTCAATTTGCGCGACCGTGGCCTGCCAGCCCTGGCCGATCCTGTAAACCATCAAATTCTTGAACACTGCAATCCTTGCTCTGTAAGCCTGAAGCCCGCCGCCTGGATGGTTCAGCTGCGTCGGGCAAAGTTGGTGATTGTCTCAGGCCCGCGCTGTCTCGGCAGCAATCTGGCGCAGCGCCCGGGCAAACATTTCGGGCGGCTGCCCGCCCTCGATCAAATGCCGGTCGTTGATGATGACCGCCGGCACCGCATGGATGCCATGCGACTGCCAGAGCGCCTGGGCTTCCCGCACCTCCGCGGCATAAGCGCTGCTGGCCAGGACTTCGGCGGCCGCGCCGGCATCGAGCCCGACTGCGGCTGCGGCAGCAGCCAGCACCTGATGCGACCCCGGATTCTGGCCATCGGTGAAATAGGCTTTGAACAGGGCCAGCTTCAGGTCATGCTGCAATTCATCGCCCTGCAGGCCGGCCCAATGCAGCAAGCGGTGGCTGTCGAAGGTGTTGTAGATATGGCCGCGTGCGCCCTTGGTAAAGGTAAAGCCGAGCGCCGCACCGCGTTCGCGGATCGCCTCGCGGGTTTGCTCGAACTCGCTCGCAGACTTGCCGTATTTGCGCATCAGATGGTCGTTGATCTCCTCGCCTTCGGGCGCCATTTGCGGGTTCAACTCGAAGGGCTGGAAATGCAGATTGACGACCAGGTCAGGGATGTCCCGCCGGACTTGCGCAATGCCTTGCTCGAGACCGAGCAGGCCGATCACGCACCAGGGACAGGAGACGTCGGAAACAAAGTCAATTTTCATGGCTAGAGCTTTCTGTCGCTGGCGCGGGCCAGATAGAACCATTCCTGTCCGGCCTGGGCTTTGCTGTTGGGGAAAACGATGCGCCCGGCCGAAGGCGCGAGTACCGGCTTGCCGTCATGGCGGGTGCCGATGCGCTGGCCGAGGGTGACGGCATCAAAGCTGGCCCATTCGCGCTCGAAACTGTCGTTTGCATGTTCGCGGTCGATCACCTCGTAGAGCTGCAGCAATTCCGGCGGCTCGGCTGGTTGATGGGCAGTGACTGCCCCGGCGTCGATCAGGCCGAGCAGTTGCATCGTGCGCAGAATCGCCTGGTACGCGACTTCGGGTGCTGCCGGGTCCAGATGCTGTCCGCATTCGAGCGTGACGCCATAACCGCCTTGCGAACGCATGTATTCGGTGGTGCCGACGCCGTAATGCGGATCCTGCACCAGCGCCTGAGCGCGCGTGCCGTCATGGCCGCGTGCTGCACGGCGCTGCAAGCCCAGTGCATAGGTCGACAGCCAGCCCTCGACGATGCGCGTCGGGCCCAGGCAGGAGGCCAGCGCAGCTTCTTCAGCCTGGTGGGCGAACGGTTCGAGTTCATCGCTATTGTTGCGCGGGCCGAGCATCACGAACGCCTGACCCTTGCCCTGGAAGGAATGCAAGTCGAGCAGCACCTCATGGGCTGCGAGCAGGGGGCAGAGCCTGGCGGCGATGCGGTCCTCGAAGTCCTGCGGCACCACCGGCGGGCGCAGGTTGCGGTTCAGGTTGCGATCGCCTTCGCGCCGGACCAGTTGATGCGCCAGCGGATTGACGATCGGGATGAAAGTCACGCTGCCGCGCAACAGCGTCAGGGCGCCGCTGTCGAGCGCATCGATGACGCGCTGGCTGGCATTGACGCCGCAGACCTCGTTGCCATGCACGGCAGCGCTGACCAGTAGTTTCGGGCCGGCGCGCAGACCGGCGAATTGATGAATGCGCAGATGGCTGGGTGGCTTGCTCATGGGGTTCTTGAAAGAGGAGGACTGGGGTAAATGGGCATCATCGTATGGCATCGACGCGCTTGGGCCAGGTGGCCAGCAGCAAGCCGAGCAAAGCCAGGCCGAACGCCATGGCCTGGAACAAGCTCATCTGCTCGCCCAGCGCCAAGCCGACCAGGGCCGAGGCCAGCGGTAGAAAGATCTGGAACACACCGGCCTGCGCGGCGGGCACCTTCTGCAGACCGGTCATCCACAGCCAGACCGAGATGATGCTGGCTGCTGCGGCGTAAAACAGCAGCTGACCCCAATGGGTGGCGCTTGGTACGCTGAAATCGAAGCTGAGCGCCTGCCAGATGCCAAACGGCGTTACCAACACCCAGCCCCAGAGATTGATCAAGGCGCTGATGCGTTTTGGCGTCAGCTGCGCGGTCAGCTGTTTGCCGATCACGACATAGCTGGCTTCGCAGAGCATGGCGGCCACCAGCAACAAGGCGCCGAAGGCCGAAGTGCCGGTAGCCGGCTCGGCCCGCTCCAAGGCGACCATGGCGATGCCGGTCACGCTGCAGATCAGTCCGAGCATTGTCTGGCGGCTGATGCGCTCGCCCAGCAGCAGCCATCCCAGCAGCGCCACGGCTGCCGGGATGCCGGCGAGGATCACGCCGGCGACCATCGCCGAGCTGGCTTTCAGGCCATAGAGCAGGCAGACCGAAAAAAGAAAATTGCCCAGAAAGGATTCCCAGAACAGCAGCCAGCGCGACCTGGCGTTGAGGGGCGCTTCATCCGGGCTTTTTCCGAGCCAGCCGAGCATCATCACCGCCGCCAGGCCAAAGCGCAGCCAGGCGAGCAAAAAGACCGGGAAGGCCAGCAACAGCAGCTTGGCGATTCCGACATAGCTGCCGATCAGGCTGGTGCTCAGCGCCAGACAGGCATAGGCCAGCCAGGGGATGGGAGGGTATTTCACCCGCAAGCGGTCCGCTGCTGACAACTGGCGGGCTCAAGCATGATGCTGCGCTTGGGCCATTTCCTGGCTGCGCCGCCGCTCAGCCCTTGCGATCAGGTAGCTGGCGACGATCACCGCGATCGAGACCACGACGATGATGACGGTGGCGACTGCGTTGATGCTGGGGCTGAGCCCGAGACGAGCGCGCGAGAAGATCACCAAGGGCATGGTGGTGGCGCCGGGGCCGGACAGAAAGGCCGACAGCACGACATCATCGAGAGACAGCGTGAAGGTCAGCAGCCAGGCCGACAACAGCGAAGGCGCGATCATCGGCATCGTCACCAGAAAAAAGACCTGTGCCGGCCTGGCGCCGAGGTTCATTGCCGCTTCTTCGAGTTCGGGCGGCAGGTCTTTCAGCCTGGCTTGCACGACCACCGTGGCATAGGCCAATCCGATCAGCAGATGGCCGAGCCAGATCGTCATCAGGCCGCGTTCGGGGAAACCGAAGGCCCTTTGCAGCGAGACCAGCATCAAGAGCAGCGACAGGCCGATGATGACTTCGGGCATCACCAGCGGCGCACTGAGCATGCCGGCAAACAAGGTGCGGCCGCCAAAGCGCGGGTACTTGACCAGGGCGAAAGCCGCCAAGGTTCCCAGCAGCACCGAAGCGCAGGCGGTCAAAAAAGCGATCTGCAGCGACAGCCACAGGCCGGCCAGCATCTCGGCGTCGTCGGACAAGGCCGCGAACCATTTCAGCGTGAAGCCACCCCAGACCGCAGGCAGCCTGGAATTATTGAAGGAATAGATCACCAAGGCCAGGATCGGCAGATAGAGGAAGATGAAACCCAGGCCCAGCCAGCCGGCGGCGAAGCAGCGGGTGGCCAGCGGTCCGAGCAAGGCGCGCTTCATGCGGCAGCCTCCCGGCCCTGGTATTTGTTGAACAGCGCCAGCGGCACGATGATCAACAGGATCATCACCACCGCGACCGCCGAGGCCATCGGCCAGTCGTTGTTGCTGAAGAACTCGTCCCAGAGCACGCGGCCGATCATCAGCGTCTGCGGGCCGCCCAGCAGTTCGGGGATGACGAATTCGCCGATGCAGGGGATCAGAACCAGCATCGATCCGGCAATGATGCCGGCCTGGGAGAGCGGCACGGTGACCTTCCAGAATGCCACCCAGGGCGTGGCGCCGAGGTTGGCGGCAGCCTCGAGCAAGCGCAGATCCAGCTTCGACAGATTGGCATAAAGCGGCAGGATCATGAAGGGCAGGTAAGCGTAGACCATGCCCAGCACCAGCGAGAACGGCGTGTTCATCAGCTTGCCCAATGCCGGAATCAGGCCGGCGGCGAGCAGCAGCCGGTCGACGCCCAGCGCGGCGATCAGCTCGGTCACCCAGCCCTGTTCGCCGAGCAGGCCCTTCCAGGCGTAGACGCGCAAGAGGAAGCTGGTCCAGAAGGGCAGCATCACCAGCATCAGCAAGATCGGTTGCAGTGCGCGCCGGCTCCTTGCCATGAAGTAGGCGAAGGGGTAGCCGATGAACAAACAGCCGATGGTGGTGATGGCCGCGTATTTGATGCTGCCCAGGTAGGCGCTCAGGTAAAGCGGATCCTCGGTGATGAACAAATAGTTGCCGGTCTTGATCGCCAGTCGCAGCGCTCCATCGGCATAGCTGAACAGGTCTTTGAAGCGCACGGTCTCCATTTCCGAGACACTGATTTTCAGCACGATCAGGAAGGGCAAGGCAAAGAACAGCAGCAGCCAGCCATAGGGCAGACCGATGACGAAGCGCCGGCCCCAGTTGATGCGGCCCGAGCTTTGCGAAAAATGTTTCATTGCGTCAGCACCACATGGGCATTGCGCGACCAATGCGCCCAGGCTTCGTCACCCCAGGTCAGACCATCTTCCCGGTGCCGCTGGGTGTTGGAGATCGAGACCTTGAGCATGGCGCCGCTGGCCAGCTTCAGTCGGTAAACGGTGTAGCTGCCGAAGTAAGCCAGATCCTGCACCACCCCGCGGGCGCAATTGAAGGCCTCATCGGGCGCATGGCGCGAGAGATGGATTTTTTCGGGCCTGATGGCGACCGAGACCGCCATGTCCTGGCTGCCGGTGATGCCATGGCCGACGTGATGCTGGCAATCGGCGCAATCGATGATCACATGGTCGGGCTCGATGGTGGAGAGTCGGCCTTCCATCAGGTTGACATTGCCGATGAAGTCGGCGACGAAGCGGGTGGCCGGTGTCTCGTAGATCTCCGCCGGCGGGCCGACCTGCAGCAGGCGGCCTTCGCTCATCACGGCCAGGCGCGAGGCCATCGTCATCGCTTCTTCCTGGTCATGGGTGACCATCACGCAGGTCACGCCGACTTCCTCGATGATGTTGACCAGCTCGATCTGGGTTTCTTCACGCAGCTTCTTGTCGAGCGCGCCGAGCGGCTCATCGAGCAGCAGCAGTTGCGGCTTCTTGGCCAGGCTGCGCGCCAGCGCGACGCGTTGCTGCTGGCCGCCCGACAGCTGATGGGGTTTGCGCCGGGCGAACTTTTCGAGTTGCACCAGCTTGAGCATCGCTTCAACGCGCGCGGCGATTTCGGCCTTGGCCTGGCCCTCGCGGCGCAGCCCGAAAGCGATGTTGTCCCAGACGCTCAGATGCGGGAACAGCGCATAGCTCTGGAACATCATATTGATCGGCCTGGCATAGGGCGGCAGCCCGGCGAGGTCCTGGCCGTTCAGGATGATGCGGCCGCTGGTCGGCGTCTCGAAGCCTGCCAGCATGCGCAGCAAGGTCGTCTTGCCGCAGCCAGACGACCCGAGCAGGGCGAAGATCTCGCCCTTGGCGATGTCGATCGAGACATCGTTGACCGCGACCGCGCCGGCACCAAAATCCTTGACGACATGCTGCAGTTGCAGATAGGCCGGGTTCACTGCTGTGCCACTCATCGGCTCACAACCCGGTCTTGAACGAGGTGTAAAGGCGAGTCATCTGGCGCCTCGTCTCGTTGCTGATCGCATCGGGCGGCACCATCTTTTTCATGTCAGCCTCGCTGGGAAAAACGCTCGGGTTATTGGCGATTTCGGGCTTGACGAATTTGCGCGCGGCCTGGTTCGGGTTGGCGTAGAAGACCTTGTTGCTCAAGCTGGCATGGACTTCGGGGCGCAGGATGTAGTTGATGAACTTGTGCGCATTGCCGGGCCTGGGCGCATCCGCCGGGATCACCATCACATCCATAAAGATGATGCCGCCAGTCTTGGGAATCAGCGCTTCGATCTTCTGGCCGGTCTTGCCTTCGATCGCACGCTGCCGAGCGATATTGATGTCGCCCGACCAGCCCAGTGCCAGGCAGATCGAGCCGTTGGCCATGTCGTTGATATAACCCGAACTGCTGAACAGGGTGACATGGGGCCGGATGCTCTTCAGCAAGGCAGACACGCCCGCATAGTCGGCGCTGTTCTTGCTATAAGCCGGTTTGCCGAGGTAATGCAAGGCGGCGGGAATCACCTCGGTGGCCGAATCGAGCATGCTGACGCCACAGCTTTTGAGCTTGGCGGCATATTCGGGCTTGAAGATCAGGTCCCAGGCGTTCTCAGGCATAGCTAACTTGCCGAGCGCGGCCTTGACCTTGTCGACATTGATGCCGACCGTGGTGTAACCCCAAAGCCAGTCGACCATGTAGTCATTGCCCGGATCGAGCTTGCTCAACTGCGCCAGCAGTCCGGGGTCGAGATTCTTGAAGTTGGGAATTTTTGACTTGTCGAGCTTGCGCAGCAAACCGCCATCAGCTTGCAGCCTGGCCCAATAGGAGGAGGGCACGACGATGTCATAGCCGGTACGGCCGGCGACCAGTTTGGCATGGACGATTTCGTTGTTGTCGAAATTGTCGTAACGGACCTTGATGCCGGTCTCTTTCTCGAAGTTTTTCAGCGTGTCATCAGCGATGTAATCGGACCAGTTGTAGATGTTGAGGATCTTCTCCTCCTGCGCCTGCGCCAATGCTGCGCTGCCGGTCAGCATTGCGCTGATGACCATGACAAAGCTCAGCAAACGAGGGTGGATGCATGGGCGTTTCATCGAAAAAATCTCCTTGGCGTTGGAAGCTGCGCGCTTCGAAAAATTAGTTGAATGACTGCCTGCGTTGCAATGCCGGCCCGATTACTTGGCGCATATCATGCCGCAGCTTGCGTCACTTTTCAGAGTCCGGCCTTGCGTTGATCCTGATAGCTGCGGCAGGCAGCGCCGAAAGCCTGAAAAAGCGTGGTCGAAATCGGATTCAGCTCGGCTTGCCATTCTGGATGCCATTGCACGCAGATCGCAAAGCCAGTCTGCGCTTCCAGGCTGAAAGCTTCGACCAGACCATCCGGCGCGATCGCCTCGATGCGCAGACCCGGCGCCAATTGCTTGACGCCCTGGCCATGCGATGAATTGACCTGGATGCGATCCTTGCCGAGCAGCGCTGCCAAATGCCCGCCGGGCAGGATCTGCACTGGATGCTGATCGGCATAAGTGATGGCTGGCGTCTGCCCTTTCGGCGCGCGGTGATCAGCCAGGCCCGGTTGTTCCTGCACCGCCTGATGGAGCGAGCCGCCCAGGCTGACATTGATTTCCTGAAAACCGCGGCAGATCGCGAATATCGGCAGCCCAAGGTCGATCGCCTTGCGGATCAAGGGCAGGGTCCAGACATCGCGGGCTGGATCCAGCGGCAAAGCCGGGTTGTGAACCGATTCGTCGAAATGGCTTGGATGCACATTCGAAGGCGAGCCGGTCAGCAGCAGGCCATCGGCCAGCGCCAGCAAATCGTCGAACTCTTCAGTCGAAGAATCCGGCACGATCAGCGGCAGGCAGCCGGCCAGCCGCACCGCGTCGATGTACTTTTTGCCCACGACGTGAAACGGATGTTCGCCGAGCTGACGGTTGCAGCCTGGCACCAGCACCATCGGCTTGCGCCGCACTGTGCCGGTCGATTTGTGGACCGTCATGCAGCCTTCACCAATGCTTTGCGCAAGGTGTCGATCATCTGGTCGATATGGCTGCGTTCGATGATCAGCGGTGGGCTCAGCGCGACGGTGTCGCCGGTCGTGCGGATCAGCAGGCCCTGCTCCCAGCAGTCGAGGAAAAGCGAAAAAGCCCGCTTGCCGGGCTCACCCGGCAGCGGTGTCAACTCGACCCCGCCGATCAGGCCGATATTGCGGATGTCGATCACATGGGGCAAGCCTTTGAGTGAATGCAGACCCTCGGCGAAATAACCCTGCATCTCGGTGGCGCGGGTCAGCAGGCCTTCGTCGGCATAAGTGTCGAGCGTTCCCAGGGCCGCAGCGCAGGCCAGCGGGTGGCCCGAATAGGTGTAGCCATGGGGGAACTCGATCAGATGCTCGGGCCCGGTCATGAAGGTGTCATGAATCGCCTGCGTTGCGAAGACGGCGCCCATCGGCACGCAACCATTGGTCAGTCCCTTGGCCGCCGTCATCAGGTCTGGCGTGACGCCGAAGGTCTGCGCTGCAAAGGGCTGGCCGGTGCGGCCGAAACCGGTGATGACTTCGTCGAAGATCAGCAAGATGCCATGCTTGTCGCAGATTTCGCGCAGACGCTGCAGATAGCCCAGCGGCGGGATCAGCACGCCGGTCGATCCCGCCACCGGTTCGACGATCACGGCGGCGATCGTCGATGCATCATGCAGTGCAATCAGCTTTTCCAGATCGTTGGCGAATTCGGCGCCATGCAGCGGCTGGCCGACCGAAAAGGCATTGCGTGCCGGGTCATGGGTGTGGCAGAGGTGGTCGACGCCGCCCAGCATCGGGCCGAACAACTTGCGGTTGCCGACGATGCCTCCGACCGAGATGCCACCGAAGTTGACCCCGTGGTAACCGCGCTCGCGCCCGATCAGCCTGGTGCGGGAGGCATCGCCGCGCACTCGGTGGTAGGCGATCGCCATCTTCAAGGCCGTATCGACTGCCTCGGAACCCGAGTTGGTGAAGAAGACCTTGTTCAAGCTGGCGGGTGTCAATTCGATCAGACGGTTGGCCAGTTCGAAGACCATCGGGTGCGCCATCTGGAAGGGCGGGGCGAAGTCGAGCAAGGCCGCCTGGCGCTGGATCGCCTCGACGATTTTTGGGCGGTTGTGGCCGGCATTGACGCACCAGAGGCCAGCGATGCCGTCGAGGATCTGCCGTCCCCGGTCGTCGGTGAAGATCATGCCGTCCGCGCCGGTGAGCAGGCGCGGCGCCTGCTTGAACTGCCGGTTGGCAGTGAAGGGCATCCAATAAGCGTCTAGGTTCTGTGTCATCAAGCGTCTCCTGCTGATCGCTGGAGTTTAGACGCCCGCACGCCCATGGGTTTTCAGAGCCTGCCTAGGCCTTCATCCGGCCATGCAGCAGCGACAACATCGGCAGCAATTGCACCAGCATGATGCTGCTGAAGATCAGCGCACAGCCGGCCAGCCCCGCTGCGTTCAAACGGTCACCCATCAGGAAATAGCCGAACAGGGCGGCGAACAAGGTCTCTGCTGAAAGGATGATGGCGGCGTCTGCCGCAAGTGCATGGCGCTGCGCCACGACCTGTGCCGTGAAGGCCACGCCGACCGAAAGCACACCGCCAAAAGCGATCGGCCCGGCGGCCGCCTGCAGGCCAGTCCAGCTGAACGGCTCGAGCGCCAGCGCCCAGACCAGCGCGATTACGCCGCAGACCAGGAACTGACCGCCGGCGACCAGGAACGGTGCCGCCATCCGGTCAGCGAAGCGCCCGACCAGCAAGACATGGATCGCCCAGGGTATGGCCGAAGCGATGACCCATTGGTCGCCGGTCGTGATCTCCATTTGCTGCGCGCCGGACAGTAGGTAGGCGCCGGCCAGGCAAGCCAGCGCGCAAGGCCAGATCGACCAATGCGGCAGTTGCCGCAGCAGCAGCCAGCCCAGCACCGGGACCAAGGGCACATAGAGCGAGGTCAGGAAGCCCGCATTGGTGATGCTGGTGGTCTTGATGCCGATCTGCTGCAGCGCTGCACCCAGCAGCAGCAGCCCACCGAGCCCGCCGATCTTCAGCCAGTCGCCATTCTGCAAGGGCTGGCTTTGCTTTTGCAGGCCGCGCCATTCGATCACCATCAGTGGCAGCACCACCAGTGCGCCGATCAGGAAGCGCACGCCGGTGAACAGCATCGGACCGACATCGGCCATGGCCTGGCTTTGCGCCACGAACGCCGCGCCCCAGATCAGGGAGATGACGAGCAACAGCAGGTTGGCACGGACTCGGTTCACAAAGGGGCTGACTTGGCGGAGGAGGGCGCGATGATAAGCCCGCCCCCGCTCGGTCAATCAATCACTCATCGCGGCTGCCGAAGATGCCCAACAAGGCCAGCAGTGACTGGAAGACGTTGTAAAGGCTCAGATAGACGCCCAGCGTGGCGCTGATGTAGTTGGTTTCTTCGCCGTCCTGCACGCGCTTCAGGTCATAGAGGATGAAGGCCGAGAAGATGCCGATGGCCAACACCGACAAGGCGATCATCAGCGCGCTCGACTGCAGGAAGATGTTGGCGATGCCTGCCACCAGCAACAGCATCATGCCGATGAAGAGGAACTTGCCCATCGAGCCGAGGTCCCGCTTGATCACCGATGACAGCATGGCCATGCCGAAGAAGATCCCGCCGGTGCCGGCGAAGGCCGTCATGATCAGGTTGGCGCCGTTCGTCAATCCGAGCACTGAGCCGACCAGTCGCGACAGCATCAAGCCCATGAAGAAGGTGAAGCCGAGCAGCATCGGCACGCCAGCGGCCGAGTTCTTGGTCTTTTCGATCGCGTACATGAAGCCGAACGCGCCGACCAGGAAGACGATCAGGCCGATGCCAGGGGTCAGCGCGCGCGAAAAGCCGCTGCTGACACCGATCCAGGCGCCGAGCACCGTCGGCACCATCGACAAGGCGAGCAGCCAGTAGGTGTTGCGCAGCACGCGATTGCGTTCGGCAGGAGTGGTGGTTGGGAAGGTTTCGAAAGGGTATTGCTGGATGTCCTGGTTCATGACAATTCCTTTGGGTTGGATGAAAGATTAGAAATGGCGAGCTTCGCCAGACGCTTGTTGCGGCTGCGAATGTTGAGCGCCTCGACGATCAGTGAAAAACACATGGCGGCGTACAGATAGCCTTTAGGGATATGCTGGTCGAAGGCCTCGGCGGTCAGCGTCATGCCGACCATCACCAGAAAAGAAAGCGCCAGCACCTTGACCGAGGGGTGGTGCTCGATGAAATCGCCGATCGGTTTGGCAGCCAGCAACATCACCGCGACCGAGGTGATCACGGCCGCCACCATCACGCCGAGTTGATCGACCATGCCGACGGCGGTGATAACCGAGTCGAGCGAGAAAACGATGTCGATCAACGCGATCTGGCTGATCGTCAGCCAGAAAATCCGCCGCCCTGCTGCCTTCAATGCGGCCTCGTCAGCGGATTTGGCAGCGGGCTGATGTGCCTGTTCGCGCGCCTCGACCTCGATGAAGATCTCGTTCGAAGCCTTGTACAGCAGGAATAAGCCGCCGATCAGCAGCACCAGGTCGCGTCCGCTGATGCCCTGACCGAAGACGCGGAACAAGTCGGCGGTCAAACCCATCATCCAGGTCAACGTGAACAACAGCAAGAGCCGCGAGACCATCGCAAAGCCCAGGCCCAAGCGTCTGGCCCGGTTTTGCAGCGGCGCGGGTAACCTGCCGACCATGATCGAAATAAAGATGATGTTGTCGATACCCAGGACGATTTCCAGGGCGGTCAACATCGAGAAGGCGATCCATAGATCAGGATCGAGGAGCGGGGAAAAATCCATGTTCGAGGTCCATTGCTGGCAGGACAGCGCTGCGGCAACCCTGCTGAGGCAGAAATAAAGCGGGGCAGAATCCGGCGGCGGCCGGCCGGCTTCAGATCACCTGAACACGGGGCGGTCGCTGCGGCCCTTGAAGATGGGGCGGCTCGGCCAGCACCAAGTGCAGGCAGGGCAAGGCCTGCGACAGCAGATCAAGCTTGCTGGAAGCTAGCCTGGCGCTGATCCAATCCGGCAGGTCGACCGCATCGTCGGCCTGGGTGAACTTTGAAGACTCGCTCGACCCGGACAGGTCGCTCGCACCTTCATCGGTATCGATCACTGCGCTGTTCAGGTTCGACGCCTGTTGCTGGCCGCCAAACTCCACTTGCGCGACCACAGGCATCGCCATGCAAGCAAGCATCAGGGCATAGAGGAGGGCGGTAAACCAGCGGTGCATGATGACCTTATTCTACTTTTTTCTTGCCTCAAGCGTCGGTGGCCGGTTGCAACAACGATGACCCCATCTTGCGGCAACCCCGCCAGCCTGGTACGGGAGCAAGGCCTCGCGCTGCTTGGTCTGGATTCTCGAAGTCGCTGACTGATGCCCAGGGCAAGCCAGTCGCGAACCGGGCCGAAGTGGGAAAACGGCCGTGCTCGAGCCTGAGCCCGACGCTGATTGCTTCTTTGGCCTGGGGGCATGAATTTGCAGCGCGCCGTCGATCTGCCCAACTTTGGCAGTTTCTTCGGCACCACGGTGCTGGAAGCCGGCGGATTTCCATTGGCTACCCCGACCGGCTTGCGGGCGCTTGGACATCCTGTCGTCGAAACCGAACTGTCTAGCGGTGTCCATGCGATCCAGCGCCAAGGCAGCGGCTGGTAGGGCGCCGCGGACCCGCGCCGGGAGGGTGTCGTCAAAGGCGATTAGAGGGATGACCAGCCGCGTATCCTTGCTTCACTGATGTAAGTCATCAAGGGCCCATGAGCGCGACTGAAGCAAGCCGCCGCAAGGCACCCAGTCAGCCCGATCAAGGGCTGCTCATCGCCGGAGATTTGGCCTCAACCCGTCAGGCCGACATAGACGTTCTGCACATCGTCATGTGCATCGATGATGGCCAGAAAGGCTTCGACTTCCTCGAGTTCTGAAGGGCTCAGCTCGACATTGCTCTTGGGCCGATAGCCGAGTTGCGCCGACAAGACCTTGAAGCCGAAGTCGGGCAGGGCGCGACAGACCAGGTCGAGGTCGGACAGCGCGCTGATGAACAGCGTCGCATCGTCTTCGGCCGGTTCGAATTCCTGGGCGCCAGCTTCGATCGCAGCCGTCTCGGCATCGGCTGTTTTGCTCAATGGAGCGGCGACGATCAGTCCGACATGGTCGAACTCCCAGGCGACCGATCCGGCCGAGCCAAGCTGCCCTTTGCGGAACAGCACGCGAATTTCAGCCACCGTGCGCTTGATGTTGTCGGTCAGGCATTCGACGATCAACGGCACGCGGTGCGGCGCATAGCCTTCATAGGTGGCATGTTCGAAATGCACCGTTTCACCGAGTAGTCCGGCACCTTTCTTGATCGCGCGCTCGAGTGTCTCGCGTGGCATCGAGACTTTGCGCGCCTGCTCGACGACCATGCGCAAGCGCGGGTTCATGTCGGGGTCGGCGCCGTTGCGGGCGGCAATCATCAGCTCCTTCGACAGTTTGCCGAAAACCCGCCCTTTGGCATTCGATGCCAGGTCCTTGTGTTTTGCTTTCCACTGCGCGCCCATGCCTGCTCCTTGAGTGATTTGGTTAACGTTGCTTCAGTCCGACCAGGCTCGAAGCGGCAACCGCCAGAAACAGCAGGCCGCTCCAAATTTCATAGCTCAGGCCCAGCAAACGGTGCGCTGCGGCTTCGCTGCATGAAGCCGTCACCCGGAAAACAAATGGCCAGAGTTCTTCGAGGTCCAGCGCTGTGATCAGGCGGTCAGCCAGCGTCAGCGCGCAGCTTTCCAGTTGGGCGGCGACTTGATGGTGGAAATAGGCTGCGCCCAGGCCGGTCAGGCTCAAGGCGATCAGGACTGCTAGCGCGACCTTGCGCGGGCCGCGCTTGAGCTGCCAGCCGAGCAGGGCGACAGCGCCGGTCAGCAAGAAGATGCCGCGCTGCAGTACGCACCAGGCGCAGGGTTTGACGCCAAAACCATGCTGGGCGATCAAGGCGATGGCTACAGCGCCAAAGCTTGCCAGGGCGATGCCGGCGAGCAGGCGTGGCGGCAGCTTGGAAGCGGTCAGGAACATCAGGCCTTCAGTTCGGCGATCAATTCGATTTCGACGCAGGCGCCCAGCGGAATTTGTGCCACACCGAAGGCGCTGCGGGCATGGGCGCCACGCTCGCCAAAAATTTCGGCCAGCAGCTCGGAGCAGCCATTGGTGACCAGATGCTGTTCGGTGAAGAACGGTGTGCTGTTCACCAGACTCATCACTTTGACGATCCGGCTGACAAGGTTCAGGTCACCCACCGCAGCGTGCAGCGTGCCCAGCAGTTCGACGCAGATCGAGCGCGCCGCCAGCTTGCCCGTGGCTGTGTCGAGATCCCGGCCGAGTTGTCCAACCCAGGGCTTGCCGTCCTTCTTGGCGATATGTCCCGAGAGAAAAACCAGCTGGCCGCTACGGACAAAAGGCAGGTAGGCAGCAGCGGGTAGGGCCAGTGGCGGCAGCGTCAGTCCAAGGGCTTCAATGCGTTGGTAGACATCGGTGCTGCTGTTCTGGCTGCTCATGTTTTTTCCCTGTGTTCGCGAGAGTGAAATCGCTACGATAGTCCGGCACGCATCCTACACCGCGGACGCGAGGGGAATGGTCTTGGCGACGTCCGCAGCGACAAGCAGTTCGGCTTCCCGGCAGACCTTGAATGCCTGGCAGTCGGTGCTGCCCGCTGCGGCCTGGCTGGCCGGGCTCGGCCTGTTGCAGCAGTTTCGAACCTTGCCTGCCAGCCCGATCCCAACGGCCCTGGCTGCAATCGCAGCGTTCGCTCTCGGTTTGTGCTTACGCCATCGCGCCTGGGAGCGAGCCATTTGCTTCAGCCTGGCTGCGTTGCTGCTGGCTTTCTCACAAGGGATGTGACGGGCCCAGGACCGCTTGCTTGAAGCCTTGCCCGAAGCCTGGTAGGGCCGCGACATTCTGCTGAGCGGCCGCGTCGCCTCGCTGCCAAGCGCGACGCAAGGGCTGTCCGGCGCGCCGGGTTGGCGCTGGTCGAGCGTTATCCCAAGGAGGCGCTGCGCAGCGAGGTGCTGCTGGTACCGCACCATGGCAGCAAGACTTCGTCGAGCGAAGTTTTTCTCGACGCGGTTGCCCCGCGTTGGGCCATCGTCCAGGCGGGATACCGCAACCGCTTTGGCCATCCGGCGCCAAGCGTACTGGCACGCTATCAGGACCGTCAGGTGCAGTTGTTCATCTCGCCCGACTGCGGGGCTTGGCGATGGCACAGTGCGGACGGTAGCTGGCAATGCCAGCGCCAGCAGGAGATGCGCTATTGGCAGCATCGGCCGGGTGCAGCAGCGCAGGACTTCGGGCCCTGGCTGGAGGAGGCGCTGGCGCTGCCGCCTTGACTGGCCCGCAAGGTTTGCGCTGCCTGTCGGCTTACCTGGCCTGTCGCAGCTTGACCAGACCTTGGCCCAGCTCGATCACCGCAAAAGCGTAATAGCTTGACCAGTTATAGCGCGTCAGCGCGTAAAAATTGGCGGTGCCCAGGCTGAAGCTCGGTGCTGCGCGGCCGTTCTGCAATTCGACCACCGCCAGCAGGCCGTCATGTTCCTGCGCCGCTTCAGAAATCACCGCGCCTAACTGCTGAAGTTGTGCGGCCGTGAAACTGGGCAGGATGTCCGGTGCCAGCAACTGCGCGCGTGCGCTGGTCGCCATCGGCATGGCCAGGCTGTAATGGGTCGGCATACCGCGCTGCCAGCCATGCTGGACCAGATAGTTGGCGACACTGCCGATCGCGTCAGCCGGGCTGTTGACCAGATCGACATGGCCGTCGCCATCAAAGTCGATGGCGTAGCGGGTCCAGCTGCCCGGCATGAACTGCGGCCAGCCGATGGCCCCGGCATAGCTGCCTTTTACCGCCAGCGGGTCGAGCCCTTCACGGTGGCAGAGCTTCAGGAACTCGACCAGTTCGGCGCGGAAATAGGCACTGCGGTCGCTGCGGCCGGCAGGGAAGTCAAAGCCCAGCGTGGTCAGCGCATCGAGCGTTCTGAAGCCGCCGGTTATCTGGCCATAAAAAGTTTCAACGCCGATCAAGCCGGCGATCAAGGCGGCGGGCACGCCGTAGATTGCCTCGGCTCGCGACAGCGCGCCTTCGTTCTGTTCCCAGAAAGCCAGTCCGGCGCGCAGCCGCCGGGGCTCGATGAAGCGTGCGCGGTAAGCGGCCCAATCCTTGGCCTGGCCAGCCGGCGCGGGCATGATCAGCTTCTGCACGACGGGCAGGCTCCTGGCTTGAGCCAGTTGGGTCTGCAACTGTTCAACATCCCAGCCTTGTTCGGCAGCCAGCGCAGCGCCGAAGCGCATCAGGTCGGCGCGCGCGCCGAATGCTTGCGGCTCGGCGACTTTGACCTTTTTGCGTGGCGCCGCCTCAATCGCGCCGGACAGCAGCAATGCACCAAGCAGCATCCCCACTGCCTTGGCCCGGGTGATCGTGATAATCTGCGGCCGCAAGGTCAGCCATGGAGTTTTCGACGATTGTTGGGAATCCATGGTGCTGACAATAGCGCAAAAACAGATCAACAGCTCGCGGCCTTGCCGTCGGCATGAAATCAACGACCTATGTCCACTGCCTACATCAGCCACCCCGACTGCCGCCGGCATGACATGGGGCGCGGCCATCCTGAATGCCCGCAACGCCTCGATGCGATCGAGGACTGGCTGCTTGCCAGCGGCATCGAGCTGGGGCTGCAGCGCGTTGAAGCCCCGGAGGTCCGCCTCGAAGACGTTGAGCTGGCCCATACGCATGGCTATGTGTCGGAGCTTGCAGAAACGCTGCAAGCCTGCGCCGAAAGCGGGCTCCCCCATGCCTTCGATCCCGACACCTCGGCCAACGAACATACCTGGTCGGCGGTTTCACATGCAGCCGGTGCAGCGGTCAAGGCCACCGAGATGGTGCTCGACGGCGAGGCGGCCAACGCTTTTTGCGCCGTCCGTCCGCCGGGGCACCATGCCACGCGCAACAAGGCGATGGGTTTTTGCTTTTTCAACAGCGTCGCAATTGCTGCCCGCTATGCGCTGGATCGGCACGGTCTGCAGCGCGTGGCGATCGTCGATTTCGATGTCCATCATGGCAACGGTACTGAAGACATCATTGCCGGCGATGAACGCGTGCTGATGGTCAGTATTTTCCAGCACCCTTTGTATCCGTACAGCGGCGCTGTACCTCAGGGCGAGAACATGGTCAATGTGCCGGTTCCTGCTTACACCAGGGGCCCGGAGGTCCGCGCCATGATCGAGGCGATGTGGCTGCCGGCATTGGAGCGTTTCAAGCCCGAGATGATCTTCATCTCCGCCGGTTTCGATGCGCACCGCGAAGACGATCTGGGTCAGTTGGGCCTGGTGGATGCCGACTATGAATGGATGACCCGGCGCATCAAGGAAGTCGCCCAGCGCCATGCACAGGGTCGCATCGTCTCTTGCCTGGAAGGCGGCTACAACCTCGGCGCCCTGGCGCGCAGTGTTGGTCTGCACCTGCGCGTGCTGGCTGATATTTGACGGTCGTGGCGAGCCGAACCTGATGGGCCATCTGCTGGATCCTAACGGCTTGCAGGCGCTGCTCAATGCGCTGCTCCAACCTGCTGTGCTGATCGAAGCGGGCGTTCTGCTCGTCTGCTTGCTGCTGGCATGGCTTTGTGTGGCTGGCCTGCATCGTCATCTCAAGCATCGAGCGGTTTCGGTGCTATTCGGCCGGCATGTGACTGATGGTGTGCTGTTTCCGGCGCTGGCTTTGCTGCTGGTCGTCGGTGCGCGCGGCTTGCTGCCAGGCCTGGGAGCTTCAGCGGTGTTGGTCAATCTGGCCCTGCCGGTACTGCTTTCGCTGCTCGTGATCAGGTTCACCCTGCGGGTGCTCGGCGCAGCCCTACCGCAATCGGGCTTGCTCGAGTTGGCGGGGCGCAGCGTTCCCTGGCTCGCCTGGAGTGCTGCGCTGTTGTGGATCACTGGCGCTTTGCCGGTCATCCTTGAAGAATTGGAAAAGATCAACCTGAAGATCGGTGCTGCGCATATTTCTCTGCGCAATCTGATCGAAGGTTCACTGACGGCCATCATCGTGCTGGTACTGGCGCTGTGGCTGTCATCGGTGATCGAATCGCGCTTGCTGCGCGGCAGCAGCAATATGGACTTTTCGCTGCGCAAGATCGCCGCCAACGCGACCCGTGCCTTGCTCTTGTTCGTCGGCCTGTTGTTCGCCTTGTCAGCGGCCGGCATCGATCTGACCGCGATCGGTGTGCTCGGCGGCGCAATCGGCGTCGGCATCGGCTTTGGCATGCAAAAGCTGGCGGCCAACTATGTCTCCGGGTTCGTGATCCTGGCTGAACGCAGCTTGCGCATCGGCGACATCGTCAAGGTCGATGGCTTTGAAGGACGCATCAGCGACATCAAGATGCGCTACACCGTCATTCAGGCCCTGGACGGCCGCGAAGCGATTGTTCCTAACGAGATCCTGATCGGCCAACGGGTTGAAAACTCATCGCTGGCTGACCCCAAGATGCGGCTCCAGACTGCGCTTCAAGTGGCTTATGCCACTGATCTGGATGCCTTGCTGCCGCAACTGGTCGAAGCGATCAATGAGGTGCCGCGGGTCCTTGCCGATCCGGCGCCGATGGTGCATCTGAGCAAGTTCGCAACCGACGGGCTGGAGCTGAGTTTGTATTTCTGGATCGGCGACCCTGAGAATGGACAGAACAATGTCCACTCTGATGTCAACCTGGCGCTGCTGCGCCGACTCAATCAGCTCGGGGTGGAAATTCCGTTTCCGCAGCGGGTGCTGCATGGCGCGGCGCTGGCGCCTTAGCGAGGACTTGGATCGGCCGGTCTTGTGGCCGCCAAACCGTTGTCGAAATGGGCGCGCATCAGTCTGGCACAAGCCGGGGCATCACGGCTTGTCAATGCGGCCAGCAGGGCCCGGTGTTCTGCCAGCGATTCGTCGATCCGGCCCTGCTTGAACAGCGATAAATGCCGGTTCAGCTTCATCATGCGGCGCAGGTCGTTGACGATCTGCTGGCGCCAGCGGTTGCCTTCGATTTCCAGCAAATGCAGGTGAAAGCGTTCGTTGGCAGCAAAGAAAGCTTCGCGCTGCCCGAGTTGCTGCTCAAGTTCGGCATGCAGGCTTTGCAGTTCAAGCAGCTGTTCGGCGCTGGCGGTTTCGGCCACCTTGGCGGCCGCGTCGCTTTCAAGCAGCGCCAGCAACTGGTAGGCCTCCTGCACATCGCGGGCCGACATTTCAGTCACATAGGCGCCGCGCCGCACCTTCATGGTCACCAGGCCTTCGGCCGCCAGCACCTTCAGTGCCTCGCGCAAGGGCGTGCGGCTGATGCCCAGCTCGGCGCATTGCTTGAGCTCGTCGATCCAGCTGCCCGGCTCCAGTTCGCCGGCAAAAATCTGCTGCCGCAGCCGTTCGGCAACCTCCTGGTACAGGGCGCGGGGCGCGATGGTTGCGGTATTGGTCATGGCAGGTTGAAATGATGGTGCTGCGTTGGGCTGCGAACTTGCAGGTCAGAGTGTAGTCAGTTTTGAATTTATAATTATGAATGATAAATCCGCTATCATGCGGGTTCACTGGAGTCTTTGATGTCTGAATCCCAAGCGCCAAAATCCGAATTCAAAAGCGCCTCGCTTGAGCAATGGCAGGCGGCGGCAGCCAAGTCTGCGCCCGGCGGCGATGTGTCGGCGCTCAATTGGGTCACGCCGGAAGGGCTGACGGTCAAGCCCTTGTACACCGCAGCCGACATCGCCGGTCTGCCCAACACCGACAGCTTGCCCGGCTTCGAGCCTTATCTGCGTGGCCCGCAGGCCACGATGTACGCGGTGCGGCCCTGGACGATTCGCCAGTACGCAGGCTTTTCCACCGCCCAGGAATCGAATGCGTTCTATCGCAAGGCGCTGGCCGCAGGCGGGCAGGGCGTGTCGGTCGCCTTCGACCTGGCCACGCACCGCGGCTATGACAGCGATCACCCGCGCGTCACCGGTGATGTCGGCAAGGCCGGCGTGGCGATCGATTCGGTCGAGGACATGAAGATCCTGTTCGACGGCATTCCGCTCGACCAGGTCTCGGTCTCGATGACAATGAATGGCGCGGTGCTGCCGGTGCTGGCTGGCTATGTGGTCGCGGCTGAAGAGCAGGGCGTGGCGCAGGACAAGCTGAGCGGGACGATCCAGAACGATATCCTCAAGGAGTTCATGGTCCGCAACACCTATATCTACCCGCCCGAACCGTCGATGCGGATCATTGGCGACATCATCGAATACACCGCGCGCAACTGCCCCAAGTTCAATTCAATCAGCATCAGCGGCTATCACATGCAAGAAGCCGGCGCGAACCAGGCGCTGGAACTCGCATTCACGCTGGCTGACGGCAAGGAATATGTGAAGACCGCGCTGGCCAAGGGCTTGAGCGTTGATGAGTTCGCGCCGCGACTGTCGTTTTTCTGGGCCGTGGGCATGAATTTCTATCTGGAGATCGCCAAGATGCGCGCTGCGCGCCTGCTTTGGTGCCGGATCATGAAGGGCTTCGACGCGAAGAACCCGAAGAGCCTGATGCTGCGCACGCACAGCCAGACTTCGGGTTGGTCCTTGACCGAGCAGGATCCTTACAACAATGTCGTTCGCACCACCATCGAAGCGATGGCCGCGGTCTTCGGCGGCACGCAATCGCTGCATACCAATTCGCTCGATGAAGCGATCGCTTTGCCGACCGAATTCTCGTCGCGCATTGCCCGCAACACGCAGTTGATCATCCAGGAAGAAACCCATATCACCAGTGTGATCGACCCCTGGGCCGGCAGCTACATGATGGAATCGCTGACGCAGGAAATGGCTGACAAGGCCTGGTCCATCATCGAGGAAGTCGAGGCCATGGGCGGCATGGTCAAGGCCGTCGACTCCGGCTGGGCCAAGCTGAAAATCGAGGCCAGTGCGGCTGAAAAGCAGGCCTGCATCGATTCGGGCAAGGACGTGATCGTCGGTGTCAACAAGTACAAACTCGCCAAACAGGACCCGGTTGAATTCCTGATGGTCGACAACGTGCGGGTGCGCGATGAGCAGATCGAGCGGCTGACCGCGATCAAGGCGAGCCGGGACAGCGCGGCTGTCCAGGCCGCGCTGGCCGCATTGACCGACGCCGCGCATTCAGGTCAAGGCAATCTGCTCGACCTGAGCATTCAGGCGATGCGCTTGCGCGCCACCGTGGGCGAAGTCAGCGATGCGCTGGAGGCGATCTATGGCCGCCACCGCGCTGACACCCACAAGGTCTCGGGCGTCTATGCCGCAGCCTATGACTCGGCCGAAGGCTGGGCCAAGTTGCAAGAAGAAATCAAGGCTTTCGCCGAGGCTCAAGGCCGCCACCCCCGTGTGATGATCGCCAAGCTCGGCCAGGACGGCCATGACCGTGGCGCCAAGGTGGTGGCTACTGCCTATGCCGATCTGGGCTTCGACGTCGACATCGGCCCGCTGTTTCAGACGCCCGAAGAATGTGCGCGGCAGGCGATCGAGAACGACGTTCATGCGGTCGGCGTGTCGACTCTGGCTGCCGGTCACAAGACTTTGGTGCCGGCCATCATCCAGGCCTTGAAAGACCAGGGCGGCGACGACATCATCGTCTTCGTCGGTGGGGTGATCCCGGCGCAGGACTACGACATGCTCTACGAGGCGGGGGTGAAGGGCATTTACGGCCCTGGCACGCCGATCCCGGCCAGTGCCAAGGATGTGCTGGAACAAATTCGCCGAGCCTTGGCTGTTTGAGATTCAGTTCATGCTGACCTTTGTGCCGGTGCTTGAAGAGGACTTCGACGCAATGTTCGCATTGCGTATGGATGCTTTGCGCGCGAGCCTCGAGCGCCTTGGGCGCTTTGACCCGGTGGCTGGCCTATTGCGGTTTCGGGCCGGATTCGACCCGTTATTCATGCAGCATATTTGCAGTGATGGCGCAAGCATTGGCTTTGTCACAATGCGCCCCGCACCAGGGGCTCAGTACCTGCAGCATCTGTTCATTCAGGCAGGACAGCAAAATATCGGCGTTGGCGCCTGGGTGCTGGACTGGGTGAAAGGTCAAGCGCGCGCAATTGGGCAGGATGTGACGGTGTCGACCTTGAAGCTTAGTCCGGCCAACCGTTTTTACTTGCGTCACGGGTTTGTCCAGACTGGCGAAAGCGAATTCGACAACGACTATCGCTGGACCTGTGAGGCACAAGCGTGAACCTGGCCGCCACGTTGCTGGCCGGACCGAGCTCAGCCCAGCGCCGCGCTGTCGCCAAGTCGATCACCTTGCTGGAGTCGACCCGTGCCGACCACCGCGCTCAAGCTGATGCGCTGTTGACCGAATTGCTTCCTGCCACTGGAGGCGCTTTTCGGCTCGGCATCTCAGGCGTGCCCGGCGTCGGCAAAAGCACCTTCATCGAAGCATTGGGGATTTATTTGATCGAGCGTGGTCATCGCGTCGCGGTGTTGACCATCGACCCGTCGAGCAGTGTTTCAGGCGGCTCGATTCTCGGAGACAAGACCCGCATGGAGAGGCTCTCCATGGATGAGCGGGCCTATATCCGGCCCAGTCCGAGCAGTGGCAACCTGGGCGGTGTGGCCGAAAAAACCCGGGAAGCAATGCTTGTTTGTGAGGCCGCCGGTTACGACATCGTGATCGTCGAGACGGTCGGTGTCGGCCAGAGCGAGACCGCCGTCGCCGGCATGACCGATATGTTCGTGCTGATGCAACTGCCCAATGCCGGCGACGATCTGCAGGCGATCAAGAAAGGCGTGATGGAGTTGGCCGACCTGGTCGTCATCAACAAGGCCGATCTCGATGCGATTGCTGCAGCGCGGGCGCAGGCGCAGATTGCGTCGAGCTTGCGGCTGTACCGGATGCATGGCGAGCATGAGGCACAGCAATGGCAGCCGCAGGTCATGCAGCTCAGCGCCTTGAAGGGCGAAGGACTCGATGCCTTCTGGGCCGCGATCAACCAGTTCCGGCGGTTGCAGAACGCCAACGGCGGGCTCTTGGCCAAGCGCCGGCAGCAGTCGCTGGCCTGGCTCTGGGAACGCATTCAAGCCGGCTTGCGCCAGCAATTTTCTTCAGCCCCGGCCGTGCGCGCATTGCTGGCGCAGACCACCGAGCAGGTGCTGCAGGGGCGGCTAGCGCCGTCGACGGCGGCGCGCGATCTGCTCACCATTTTTTCAGGAGACAAGCATGCATGACATCCAACAAAGGCTTGAGGCCAAGCGCGCATTGGCACGCCTGGGCGGCGGCGAGAAGCGCATTGCCGCCCAGCACGCCAAGGGCAAGCTGACGGCACGCGAGCGGCTCGAACTGCTGTTCGACGAAGGCACCTTCGAGGAATGGGACATGTTCGTCGAGCATCGCTGCGTCGATTTCGGCATGCAGGACAACAAGATCCCCGGCGATGGTGTCGTCACCGGCTACGGCATGATCAATGGCCGGTTGGCCTTCAGCTTCAGCCAGGATTTCACTGTCTTCGGCGGCGCCTTGAGCGAGTCGCATGCCGAGAAGATCTGCAAGGTGATGGATCAGGCGATGAAGGTCGGCGCACCGGTGATCGGCCTGAACGATTCTGGGGGCGCAAGAATCCAGGAAGGTGTGGCTTCGCTGGGCGGTTATGCCGATGTGTTCCAAAAAAATGTGCTGGCCTCGGGTGTGATTCCGCAGATCAGCATGATCATGGGCCCCTGTGCTGGCGGCGCGGTCTATTCGCCAGCGATGACCGACTTCATCTTCATGGTCAAGGACAGTTCCTACATGTTTGTCACCGGTCCTGAGGTGGTGAAGACGGTGACACATGAGGAAGTGACGGCCGAGGAGTTGGGCGGCGCCATTTCGCACACGAGCAAGAGCGGCGTGGCGGATCTGGCATTTGACAATGATGTCGAAGCGATCCTGATGCTGCGGCGCTTCTTCAATTACCTGCCGCTGAATAACCGCGAAAAAGCGCCGACCAGGCCCAGCGGCGACCCCGGCAACCGGCTCGACCGGTCGCTTGATACGCTGGTGCCCGAGAACGCGAACAAGCCCTATGACATGAAGGAGTTGCTGTTGAAAGTCGTCGATGACGGCGACTTCTTCGAGCTGCAACCCGATTACGCCAAGAACATCATCACCGGCTTTGCCCGCATGGAAGGCCAGAGCGTCGGCATCGTCGCCAACCAGCCCCTGGTGCTGGCCGGCTGCCTCGACATCAAGAGTTCGATCAAGGCGGCGCGATTCGTGCGCTTTTGCGATGCATTCAACATCCCGGTGCTGACCTTCGTCGATGTGCCCGGTTTCATGCCCGGCACGGCGCAGGAATACGGCGGCATCATCAAGCATGGCGCCAAGCTGCTTTATGCCTATGCCGAATGCACGGTGCCCAAGGTCACCGTCATCACCCGCAAGGCTTATGGCGGCGCTTATGACGTGATGTCGTCCAAACATCTGCGCGGCGACGTGAACTTCGCCTGGCCCAACGCCGAGATCGCCGTGATGGGCGCCAAGGGCGCGGTGGAGATCATCTTCCGTGAAGACAAGGGCGACCCTGAAAAGCTTGCCGCCAAGGAAGCCGAATACAAGGCCCGCTTTGCCAACCCCTTTGTCGCCGGCGCCCGCGGTTTCATCGATGACGTGATCCAGCCGCATGAAACCAGGAAGCGCATCTGCCGCAGCCTGGCAATGCTCAAAAACAAGAAGCTTGAAAACCCGTGGCGCAAGCACGGCAACATCCCCTTGTAAATCGGGACCTGGAGAGCCGCAAAATGTTCAAGAAAATCATGATCGCATACCCGATGGAGTCCAGCCATGTTTGACAAGATACTGATCGCCAAGCGGTGTGACTACGGCCGCCTTGCGGCTGTAGCGGGGCAGCCAAATCGCCTGG
This sequence comes from uncultured Burkholderiales bacterium, assembly GCA_903820745.1. Classification (GTDB taxonomy): domain Bacteria; phylum Pseudomonadota; class Gammaproteobacteria; order Burkholderiales; family Burkholderiaceae_C; genus Paucibacter_A. The sequence goes on along the minus strand of CAIJIT010000219.1, from coordinate 22,364 downwards.
CGAACATAGTGAGTGGCGATCGAGCCGCGGGAGCCCATTGATGTTTACCAAAATCCTTATTGCCAACCGCGGCGAAATCGCCTGCCGCATCATCAACTCCGCCAAGAAGCTCGGCATCAAGACGGTGGCCGTTTATTCGGAGGCTGACAAGGATGCGCGCCATGTGGAATTGGCGGACGAGGCTGTGCTGCTGGGTGCAGCGCCATCGCGCGAGTCCTATCTGGTGGCAGACAAGATCATTGCGGCAGCCAAGAGTTGCGGCGCTCAGGCGATCCATCCGGGCTATGGCTTCCTGAGCGAGAACGCCGAATTCGCGCGCCGGGTCGAGGCCGAAGGTCTGGTCTTCATCGGACCCAAACACCCTGCGATCGCCGCAATGGGCGACAAGATCGCGTCGAAAAAGCTGGCCAAGGCGGCCCATGTGACGACCATTCCCGGCCACAACGAGCCGATCCTTTCGGCCGATGAGGCCGTCGGCATCGCGCAGAAGATCGGCTACCCGGTCATGATCAAGGCCAGCGCCGGCGGCGGCGGCAAGGGTCTGCGGGTTGCATTCAACGACAAGGAATGCTTCGAAGGCTTCACCAGTTGCCGCAACGAGGCGCGCAACAGCTTCGGCGACGACCGCGTCTTCATCGAGAAATTCGTCGAGCAGCCGCGCCATATCGAAATTCAGGTGCTCGGCGATGCCTTTGGCAACATCGTTTATCTCAATGAGCGTGAATGCTCGATCCAGCGACGCCATCAAAAAGTGATCGAGGAAGCGCCTTCGCCCTTCATCTCCGACGCCACCCGCCGCGCAATGGGCGAGCAGGCGGTGGCGCTGGCAAGAGCGGTGGATTACCAGAGCGCAGGCACGGTCGAGTTTGTCGTCGGCAGCGATCAGAGTTTTTATTTCCTGGAAATGAACACCAGGCTGCAAGTCGAACATCCGGTCACCGAATGCATCACCGGCATCGACCTGGTCGAGCAGATGATCCGGGTGGCCGCTGGCGAGGCCTTGACCTTCAAGCAGGAAGATGTCAAGCGCGAAGGCTGGGCGATCGAATGCCGGATCAATGCCGAGGATCCGTTCCGCAGCTTTTTGCCTTCGACCGGTCGCCTGGTGAAGTACCAGCCACCGGAAGCGACCCTTGAGCAAGGGCGCGAAACGCTGCAGGGCCAAGCCTATGAGGGTGGGACCTACGGCGGTGTGCGGGTCGATACCGGGGTCTACGAAGGCGGCGAGATTCCGATGTATTACGACTCGATGATCGCCAAGCTGATCGTCCATGGGCGTGACCGCAAGGAAGCGATCGGCAAGATGCGCGCAGCGCTTGACGGCTTCGTCATCCGCGGCATCTCCAGCAATATCCCGTTCCAGGCGGCCTTGCTGGCCCATCCTGACTTTGTCTCGGGCAACTTCAATACCGGCTTCATTGCCGAGCATTACAGCGGCGGTTTCCGCGCCGAGGAGGTGCAGCATGAGGATCCGCTGTTCCTGGTGGCCTTGGCGGCTTTCATCCGTCGCAAGACGCGTGAACGCGCCGCCGGCATCAGTGGCCAGATGGCCGGCCATGAAGTCCAGGTTGAGAGCGACTATGTGGCCCTGGTCAGGCAGGGCGAGGGTCAGCAGCGCCATCCCTTGCAAATCAGCGAATACCTGGGTCAGACCGGGCAGGCGACGATCAGGATCGGCGACCGGGTCTTCAGGATCGAATGCCGTTCGCGACTGAACGACATCCGCATGACCGGCAGCGTCAATGGCCAGCCGTTCACCGCCCAGGCCGAGCGTGGCACGAGCAAGAATCCGCTGGCTTATCGCATCAACCACAAGGGCTACGCGATCGAGGTCAATATCCTGTCGCCTCGTGCCGCCGAACTGCATGTATTGATGCCGTTCAAAGCGCCGCCCGATACCAGCAAGTTCCTGCTCTCGCCGATGCCCGGCTTGCTCGCGCAGATTACGGTTGAAGTCGGCCAGGTGGTGCTGGCCGGTGAGCGTCTGGCGGTCATCGAAGCGATGAAGATGGAAAACATCTTGCTCGCCACGCAGGATGTCAAGATCGCCGAGGTGCTGGCCAAGACCGGCGAGAGCCTGTCGGTCGATCAACCGATTTTGAGGTTCGAATGATCAAGAAACCCTACAAGATCCTCGGCATCCAGCAGATCGCCATTGGCGGGACCGACAAGCAGCGTTTGAAGCAGCTTTGGGTCGACATGCTCGGGCTGACGGTTACCGGCAATTTTGTTTCCGAACGCGAGAACGTCGACGAGGACATCTGCAGCATCGGCAGCGGCGCCCACAAGGTCGAGGTCGATCTGATGCAGCCGCTCGACCCCGACAAGAAGCCGGCCGTCCACAACACACCGCTGAACCATGTCGGCCTCTGGGTTGACGATCTGGTCAAGGCGGTCGAATGGATGAGCGCCAATGGCGTGCGTTTTGCCCCCGGAGGCATCCGCCAAGGCGCGGCGGGCTACGACATCTGCTTCATCCATCCCAAGAGCAATGATGAATTTCCGATTGCCGGCGAGGGCGTATTGATCGAGTTGGTGCAAGCGCCCGCCGAGGTTATCGCAGCACTTGGGTGATGATTCGTTGATGGCGAAGGCTAGCTTGATGGATTGGGATTAGGCCCAATCTTGGCGAAGGCTTATGCTTCGCCTGATGCGTTTCGACCTGACCACCCTCAACCTGATCCTGGCGATCGAGCAGACCCGCTCGATCACCGGCGGTGCCGAGCGTGAGCATCTGGCCTTGGCCGCAGCGTCGAAGCGCGTGTCCGATCTGGAGGCAAGGCTTGGTGTGCAGTTGTTCGAACGCCACGCCCGGGGTGTCGAACCGACCGAGGCCTGCCGCGCGCTGGTGCGCCATATCCGTACTCTGCAGGCCACCTTGCATGAGCTGGAGAGCGAGGTGGTCGAGTTTGCTCATGGCATCAAGGGCCATCTTCGGATTGCCGCCAATGCCGGCTCGATTGCCGAATGCTTGCCTGTCGATCTGGCTGCTTTCAGCCAGGCCCATCCGCAGATCCGCATCAGCCTGGAAGATTTGACCAGCGCCGAGGTGCAGGCCGCTGTGGCTGAAGGACGCGCCGATGTCGGAATATTTACGGCGCCCCTGCTCGACAACCGCTTGGAGACCTGGACCTACCGGCAAAGTCGGCTGGCCGTGCTGGTGCCGAATGCTCATCCTTTGGCTCAGCAGGGCTGCGTCAGCTTCGACGACTTGCTCGACTATGACCTGATCGGCCTGCATGCCGGCGCCGCTGCGCAGGAGTTGATGCGTGAACAGGCGCTGGCGCGTGGCCGCACCTTGAACGCCAGGCTGCAGGTGCGGGGGTTCGATGCGATCGCCCAGTTGGTCGAAGCGGGCTTGGGCGTGGCCGTGTTGCCTGAAGCGCCAGCCGACCGCTTTGCCAAGGTCTTTGATGTCAAACGACTGCGCCTTGAGGAAGCCTGGGCGCAGCGCGACTATGTACTCGGCGTGGCGCGACAACAGCGCCTGCCAACCGTTTTGCAGCGCTTTGTCGACGCGCTGTGCCCCGTAGCACCCGAACTTTTCCAAGGACTCAAGCAATGATTGCAAGAACGCTTTACGACAAGCTATGGGACGAGCATGTCGTCCATACCGAGGAGGACGGCACGGCCGTGCTCTATATCGACCGCCATCTGCTGCATGAAGTCACCAGCCCGCAGGCTTTTGAAGGGCTCGATCTGGCCGGGCGCAAGATCTGGCGCTTGTCGAGCAATCTGGCGGTCAGCGACCACAATGTTCCGACGACCGACCGCAAGCTGGGTATCACCGACCCGATTTCGCGCCTGCAGATCGATACGCTGGACCAGAACTGTGACCGGCTCGGCATCACACAGTTCAAGATGAATGACCGGCGCCAGGGCATCGTGCATGTGATCGGACCTGAGCAGGGTGCGACCTTGCCCGGCATGACCGTCGTCTGCGGTGACAGCCATACCTCTACCCATGGCGCATTCGGCGCGCTGGCCCATGGCATCGGCACGTCCGAAGTCGAGCATGTGCTGGCGACACAGACGCTGCTGGCGCGCAAGGCGAAGAATTTGCTGATCAGGGTTGACGGCATTTTGCCCGCGGGCTGCACGGCCAAAGATATGGTGCTGGCGATCATCGGTCGCATCGGCACGGCCGGCGGCACCGGCTATACGATTGAATTCGCCGGCTCGGCCGTCCGCGCCTTGAGCATGGAAGGCCGCATGACGGTCTGCAATATGGCAATCGAGGCGGGTGCCAGGGCCGGCCTGATCGGCGTTGACGAGACCACGATCAATTATGTGAAAGGCCGGGCGATGAGTCCTGGCACCGATCCGGTGACGGGCAGGTTCGTCGGCGGGCTCGAGTGGGATCTGGCACTGGCTTATTGGCGCGGCCTGCACAGCGATACCGACGCGCATTTCGACGCCGTGGTGACCCTGGACGCGGCGCAGATCAGCCCACAGGTTACCTGGGGCACGTCACCCGAGATGGTGCTGTCGATCGAGGACCGCGTACCCGACCCCGACAAGGAGCGCAATCCGGCCAAACGCGACGCGATCGAGCGCGCCCTGCAATACATGGCGCTGACGCCGAACAAGCCGATCGCCGACATTCGCATCGACAAGGTCTTCATCGGTTCCTGCACGAACAGCCGGATCGAGGACATGCGCGAGGCTGCGGCGGTGGTGCGCCGCATGGGTGGTGGCAATGGCGGGCGGATCGCCAGCAATGTGCTGCTGGCCCTGGTCGTGCCGGGATCGGGCCTGGTCAAGGCGCAGGCCGAAGCTGAAGGGCTGGATGTCGTCTTCAAAGCCGCAGGTTTCGAGTGGCGCGAGCCGGGTTGTTCGATGTGCCTGGCAATGAATGCCGACCGGCTCGAGCCGGGTGAGCGTTGCGCATCAACCAGCAACCGTAATTTCGAAGGCCGCCAAGGCGCCGGCGGTCGTACCCATCTGGTCAGCCCGGCGATGGCCGCAGCAGCAGCCATGGCAGGCCATTTCGTCGACATTCGAAGGATCGTTTAAGCATGGATAAGTTCACCGTACACAAGGGCCTGGTCGCACCGATGGACCGCGAAAACGTCGATACCGACGCGATCATCCCCAAGCAGTTCCTGAAGTCGATCAAGCGTTCGGGCTTCGGGCCTAACCTGTTCGACGCCTGGCGCTATCTGGACCAGGGGGAGCCCGGCCAGGATCCGGCGACAAGGCATCCGAACCCCGACTTCGTGCTGAACCAGGCCCGCTATGCCGGCGCTTCGGTCCTGTTGGCACGCAGCAACTTCGGCTGCGGCTCGAGCCGTGAGCATGCGCCCTGGGCCCTGGACCAATATGGGTTTCGTGCGCTGATCGCGCCGAGCTTTGCCGACATCTTTTTCGAGAACTGCTTCAAGAACGGCTTGCTGCCGATCAAGCTGCCTGCAGACCAGGTGGCCAGGCTTTTTGACGAAGCGGCAGCTTTTGTGGGCTATCAGCTGACCATCGATCTGGTGCGCCAGGTGGTGGTCAAGCCCGATGGTGCCGAGCTGCCGTTCGAGGTTCAGGCTTTCCGCAAATATTGCCTGGTCAACGGCTTTGACGACATCAGCCTGACGCTACGCCATGCTGACAAGATCAAGGCTTTCGAGGCGCAGCGCATCGTCACCAAGCCCTGGTTGAACAACCGCTTGATCGCCTGACGCCAGCCCCATGCTGGTCGATGGCTGGCATGAAGTGATGGGTATCTCCATGGCCGCCCTGCGCTTTGCTGCAGGGTGGCGACTTGTCTTCCCATTGGCCGGTCGGCCAATGGACAAAAAATCTGAAGATTGAAGGATGAAATGAAAATGAAAATTGCGATCCTGCCCGGCGACGGCATCGGTACTGAAATCATGGCCGAGGCGGTCAAGGTTCTGAAAGCCGTCGATCTGCCCTTCGAGATGGAAACAGCCTTGGTCGGCGGCGCCGCCTTCGAGGCATTCGGTCATCCGCTGCCGGACGCAACGCTGAAGCTGGCCAAGGAAGCCGACGCGATCCTGTTCGGCGCTGTCGGTGACTGGAAATATGACAAGCTTGAGCGTTCGCTGCGCCCAGAGCAGGCGATCCTCGGGCTGCGCAAGCAGCTGAGCCTGTTTGCCAATTTCCGTCCGGCGATTTGCTACGAGCAGCTGACCCACGCCTCGAGCCTGAAGCCTGAACTGGTAGCCGGCCTGGATATCCTGATCATCCGTGAGCTCACCGGCGACATCTACTTCGGCCAGCCGCGCGGCCGCCGCATCGCTGTCGATGGCCATTTCCCTGGCGCTGAAGAAGCCTTCGACACGATGCGCTATTCGCGCCCCGAAATCGAGCGGATCGCCCATGTTGCTTTCCAGGCAGCACGCAAGCGCGACCATCGCGTCACCAGCGTCGACAAGGCCAATGTGCTCGAGACTTTCCAGTTCTGGAAAGACATCGTCACTGAAGTACACGCCGATTACCCCGATGTGGCGCTCGACCATATGTATGTCGACAACGCGGCGATGCAGCTGGTCAGGGCGCCCAAGCGCTTCGACGTGATCGTCACCGGCAATATGTTCGGCGACATCCTGTCGGACGCCGCGGCGATGTTGACCGGCTCGATCGGCATGCTGCCATCGGCATCGCTGGATGCGAACAACAAGGGGCTTTATGAGCCCAGCCATGGCAGCGCGCCGGACATCGCTGGCAAGGGCATTGCCAACCCGCTGGCTACAATCCTGTCTGCCGCAATGATGCTCAGGTTCAGCCTGAATCAGCCCGAAGCTGCCGAGCGGATCGAGTCTGCCGTCAGCCAGGTGCTGGCTGCAGGTCTGCGCACCGCAGACATCTGGAGCGAAGGCACAAAGCGGACGAGTACTTCTGAAATGGGTGATGCCGTGCTCGCGGCGATCTCCCGGTAAAGGCACAAACGATGACGACATTGACAGGATTGGTGGGCTGGCGCGGCATGGTCGGATCGGTGCTGATGGACCGGATGACTGCCGAAGGCGATTTCGACCTGATCGAGCCGATGTTCTTCAGCACCTCGAACGCCGGCGGCAAGGCGCCGGCGCAAGCCAAAAACGAGACCATGCTGCAGGACGCTTTTGATATCGAGCAGCTCAAGCGCTGCGACATCATCATCACCGCGCAGGGGGGCGATTACACCAGCGAAGTGTTCCCGAAACTGCGAGCTGCCGGCTGGACCGGGCATTGGATCGATGCCGCGTCGACGTTGCGCATGCAAGACGATGCGGTGATCGTGCTTGATCCGGTCAATCTGCCAGTGATCGAAGCGGCGTTGCTCAAAGGCGGGCGCAATTGGGTTGGTGGCAACTGCACCGTGTCATGCATGCTGATGGGCGTCGGCGCGCTTTACAAGGCCGGTCTGGTCGAGTGGATGAGCACGCAGACTTACCAGGCCGCGTCAGGCGGCGGAGCCCAGCACATGCGCGAGTTGCTGACCCAGTACGGCACGTTGAACGCCGAAGTCAGGGACTTGCTCGACGACCCGAAGAGCGCAATCCTGGAAATCGACCGCAGGGTGATTGCCAAGCAGCGCTCGCTCACGCAATCCGAGACCGCCAATTTCGGCGTGCCCTTGGGCGGCTCCTTGATCCCCTGGATCGACAAGGACCTGGGTGACGGCGTGTCCAAGGAAGAGTGGAAGGGCATGGCCGAGACCAACAAGATCCTCGGCCTGGGCGAGGCCTTTGGCAACGCTGCGATTCCTGTCGACGGCTTTTGCGTACGCGTCGGCGCAATGCGCTGCCACAGCCAGGCCTTGACCTTTAAATTGAAGCAAGATGTGCCCTTGGCAGACATCGAGGCGATGATCGCTGCCGACAATCAATGGGTCAAGGTGGTGCCGAACAACCGCGAGGCGACGATCCAGAATTTGACGCCGGTGGCAGTGACCGGCACGATGACGATTCCGGTCGGACGGATCCGCAAGCTGGCCTTCGGGCCTGAATATATCGGCGCGTTCACGATCGGTGATCAGTTGCTCTGGGGCGCGGCCGAGCCCTTGCGGCGCATGTTGAGAATTCTGCTGACGCATTGATTGAGCCCGCTGAACTTGTTGTTGTGCAATGGCTGGAACGTCGCTGTGCCTATCCTGCATAGCTGCTTGATTCGTGACGAGTGGGTCGGCAATGACAAATGACGTCGACGTAGCCGGAACGCCACTGGTCTGCTTTGTTGCATTGGAGAATGCCTTGAAATTTGAATCCAGTTCGACCGGTCGCTTTGCAATGACTTGTCTTGGTAGCGCCTTGTTGCTCGCGGTCAGCAGCGGTGCCTGGGGCCTGGGTCTCGGGCGCTTGTCAGTGCAATCAGCCATCGGCGAGACCCTGAAGGCTGAAATCGAGATTGCCAGCCTGAGCCAGGAAGAAGCCGGAACGCTGAAGGTCAACATCGCTTCAGCCGAGGCCTACCGCGCTGCCGGCGTCGAGTACAAGGCCTTGCTTGCCACGATGCAGGTGCAACTTGTGCGCAGCGGCGAGCGGAACTTTTTGCTGGTCAGCAGCGACCGGGTGGTGCAGGAGCCATTGGTCGATGTGATTCTGGAGCTGAATTGGGCCAGTGGTCGTCTGGTGCGCGACTTCAGTTTGCTGTTTGACCCGCCATCGAATGCGCTTGCCGCAGCGCCGACTGCCCTGGCAACACCGGTGATCGCCGCGCCCGTCAACCCGCCTGAAGCGCTGGCAGCCTCGCCGGGCCCTGCGACTGGTGTCAATCCGCCGCCATTGCTGCCAGAGTCCTTGCCCAAACCCGCTGCACCGGCTCCCGCCGACTACAAAGTCAAGAGCGGCGACACGCTTTACCGGATTGCCCTGAAGACGCAGGCGCCTGGAATTTCGCTGGATCAGATGCTGGTGGGTCTGTTTCGCAACAATCCTGACGCCTTCGTCGACAGCAATATGAACCGCCTGAAATCAGGGGCTGTTCTGCAACTGCCGACCAGCGAGTCGATCGGCAACTTGCCCCCTGTCGAAGCGCGTCAGATGATCAATGCGCAGAGCGTTGATTTCGACAGCTACCGCCAGCGACTGAGTGAAGCCGCACCGACCTTGAAACTGGCGCTGAGCGATCGGCAGGCCAAGGGCACTGTCCAAGCCGCGCCCGGTGAAAGTCGGACCAATGCACTGCCCGACAAACTGACCCTGAGTGCGGCAGCGGCCGCCAATGCCGAAGCCAAGCTGTCCAAGGACAGCGAGAAAAAGGACAGCGCAGAGCGCAGGGCTGAATTGACCCGCAATGTCGAAGCCTTGAAAAAACTGGCGGGTGCCGCCAACCCTGCGAGTGCGTCGTCCGCTGGCGCTACCTCAGTTATTGCTGCAGCACCGGCGGCTTCTGCTGCCAAACCTGATCTGCTTGAGCAAATGCTTGCCAGCCCCTTGGTGCTGCCGCTGACCGGTTTGCTGCTCGCCGTCCTTGGCGCCATTGGTTTCATGCAGTGGCGCAGCCGCAGGGAAATCGCCAAGACCCAGGCGATTTTTGTCATCGATGGTGCCGATGCTGACAGCTCCGCGAACCTTGCAGAAGAAGTTTCGATTTCCGACAAAGATGAAAAGCTGGCGCGGGCCCTGGGTCAATTGGAATCCAGCGGTTCTGCCGATCCCATCGACGAGGCGGCTGCCTACCTCGATCATGCGCAGGACCTGCAGGCTGAAGAGGTGCTCAAGGAAGCCCTTCGTTCCAATCCCGAGCGCCTGGCGCTCCGGCTCAAGTTGCTGGAAGTCCATGCCCAGCGGCATGACATCAAGGCCTTTGAAGAGCTGGCGTTGCAGGTGAAGTCGTTGACCGAGCCAGGTGACTGGGTCAAGGTTCAGGCGCTTGGTCTGCAGATTGACGCGGATAACCTGCTTTACCTGCCTCCTGTTGCCTTGGCTGAAACGGTGGCTGAAGCTGCCGGCGAATCTCCTGACGCGGCAATCAAGACATCAGAATCGATCGAACTCGATCTCGATCTGGGTGCACCGGCCGATCTCTTGGAGATGGATTCGACCCAGGTTCTGATGACGGTCGTCGAGAATGTCCTGCCGGAAATCGACCTTGACCTCTCCGTTTCGACCAACGGAAGTTCAGGCCAGTCGAACTTGGGCGAATCGGACCTCGATGACACGGCTGGCGCCAGCTTCGAGCCAGGTGTTCCTTTGATGTTCGACCTTTCAACGATCGATTTGAACCTGACCCCGCCTGAGACTGAAGCGCAGCCCGCTTCGCAAGCGGTCGCCGAGCCGCAGGCCGCCCAAGCTGCCGACCCCTTGCTGGCAAGGTTTGAACTCGCCATTGAGTTCCGGCAGATCGGCGACATAGAAGGAGCCATCGCTTTGCTGCAGGAGGTGATCGCGCAGGGCAGCGGTGAACTCCAAGAAAAAGCCGCAGCGCTGCTGAAAGAGCTGAGCTGATGTCTGTGACGCCATGAGCCAGCGTGTGGCCCTGGGCGTCAGTTATCGCGGCCAGGCCTACCATGGCTGGCAGAGCCAAAGCTCGCTCAAGACGGTGCAGGACGCGCTGGAGGCCGGCCTGAAGCAGTTTGCAGCCTGCGATTTGCGTACGGTCTGCGCTGGTCGCACCGACAGTGGCGTCCATGGCCTGAACCAGGTCGTTCATTTCGACACCGACGTCTTGCGCGAACCTATGTCCTGGGTGCGCGGCACCAACCGCTACCTGCCGTCTGATATCGCTGTGCAATGGTGCTTGTTTCCGTCAGGGCAGTTTCATGCGCGCTTCTCAGCCCAGGGCCGGCGCTATGCTTTCTTGCTGCTTGAGTCGGCGGTGCGACCGGCGATCGAGGCGAGGGCCTGTGGATGGGTTTTCAGGCCGTTGGATCTCGAAGCGATGCGCGCTGCCGCAGCAATGCTGCTGGGTGAACATGACTTCAGCGCTTTTCGCTCCTCCCAATGCCAGGCGCTCAGCCCGGTGAAGACGATGCGGTCGATCGAGATCAGCCGGCATGGCGCCTACTGGCGTTTTGACTTCGATGCCTCGGCCTTTTTGCACCATATGGTTCGTAACTTGATGGGCTGTCTGATCGCCGTGGGCAATGGCTCACGCGACCTGGACTGGCTTGCCGCGGTGCTGGCAGCGCGCGACCGCAAGTTGGCGGCCCCGACCTTTCCCCCTGACGGCCTCTATTTCGTCGGACCGTACTACGATGCGATGCATCAAATCCCTGACCATACGGCAGCAATGGACTGGCTGCCTTGAACTTGGATTCAGCAGTTGACCGCGCTCCATTGCGCCGGAGGCTTCATGACCATTGAGATTTCCTTGCCTTGAACCCAACCATGCACCGAACCCGTATCAAGATCTGTGGTCTGACCCGCGAGGCTGACGTCGCTGCCGCTGTTGAGGCCGGCGCTGATGCAATCGGCTTCGTCTTCTATGCCAAAAGTCCGCGCTATGTGACGGCCCAGCGGGCTGCTGAGCTGGCGAAGTTGCTGCCGCCGTTCGTGACGCCGGTCGGCTTGTTTGTCAACGCCAGTCGGCAGGAACTCGCGGATGGCCTTGCGCTCTTGCCGAATATGTTGCTGCAGTTCCACGGGGATGAGCCGCCGGCAGAATGCGAGCGAGCAGGGCGGCCATTTATGCGCGCTGCGCGCATTGCTGCGGGTTTTGATTTGTTAGACTTCGCCCATCAATATTCAACGGCCCAGGCGATATTGCTCGACGCTCATGTCGACGGTTTTGGTGGCGGTGGAAAGGTTTTCGATTGGTCTGTCATTCCAAAAAATCCGGGCTGTCCCCTCGTTTTATCTGGTGGGTTGCATGCCGGAAATGTGCGAAGCGGGATTCTTCAGGTGCGGCCCTGGGCCGTTGACGTCAGCTCTGGGGTTGAATCAGGCAAAGGCCTGAAAAACGCCGATCTGATGCGTGAGTTCTGTGCTGCTGTTCGCCTGGCGGACGAGCAGATCCATGCTTCCATACCCTGAAATGTCAATCAAGATGACTAGCTATCAACAACCCGATGCCTCCGGGCATTTCGGCCCGGTCAACGGCCAGACCTATGGCGGCAGTTTTGTCGCCGAGACGCTGGTGCATGCGCTCGACGAGCTCAATGCGGCTTATGCGCATTACAGCCGCGACCCCGACTTCATTGCCGAATACAAGAAAGAGCTGGCCCATTTCGTCGGTCGCCCGAGCCCGATCTACCATGCCGACCGGCTCAGCCGCGAGCTTGGCGGCGCGCAGATTTTTCTCAAGCGCGAGGACCTGAACCATACCGGAGCGCACAAGATCAACAACACGATTGGCCAGGCTTTGCTGGCCCGGCGCATGGGCAAGAAGCGCGTCATCGCCGAAACCGGTGCCGGCCAGCATGGCGTGGCCACGGCGACGATCTGCGCGCGCTACGGCATCGAATGCGTTGTCTATATGGGCAGCGAAGATGTCAAGCGGCAAAGCCCGAACGTCTACCGCATGCACCTGCTGGGCGCGCGTGTGGTGCCAGTTGAATCGGGTTCCAAGACCTTGAAGGATGCCCTGAACGAGGCGATGCGCGACTGGGTGACCAATGTCGAATCGACGTTCTACATCATCGGCACCGTCGCCGGACCCCATCCCTACCCGATGATGGTGCGCGATTTCCAGCGCATCATCGGCGATGAATGCCTGGTGCAGATGCCTGAAATGATCGGCCGCCAGCCCGATGCGGTGATTGCCTGCGTCGGTGGCGGCAGCAACGCGATCGGTATTTTCTATCCGTACATCAACCATGCAGGCACGCGCCTGATCGGCGTCGAAGCGGCCGGCCTGGGGATCGAGACCGGTCAGCATGCGGCGACGCTGAGCATGGGCAGTCCGGGGGTTCTGCATGGCAACCGCACCTATCTGCTGCAGGATGCCAACGGCCAGATCATCGAGACCCATTCGATTTCGGCCGGTCTTGACTACCCTGGCGTCGGCCCCGAGCATGCTTATCTGAAGGACATCGGCCGGGCTGAATATGTCAGCGTGACCGATACCGAGGCGCTGGCGGCCTTCCACCATCTTTGCCGTACCGAGGGCATCATCCCCGCGCTCGAGTCCAGCCATGCCGTCGCTTATGCAATGAAACTGGCGCCAACCTTGAGCCCCGATCAGCATCTGCTGATCAACTTGTCAGGGCGCGGCGACAAGGACATCGGTACGGTGGCCGATCTGTCGAATGCCGAGTTCTATTGCCGGCCTTCCTGCAAGGGACAAACGGTCAAGGGCGGCGAGTTTCTGGTGCAACTGCCCAAGGGGGGCAAGTCATGAGCCGCATCCAGGCAAGATTCGAGGCTTTGGCTGCCCGCGGGCGCAAGGCGCTGATACCTTTCGTGACGGCCGGCGATCCCTATCCCGAGACCACCGTGGCGCTGATGCTGGCGATGGCTGAAGCCGGCGCTGATGTGATCGAGCTCGGCGTGCCGTTTTCCGACCCGATGGCTGATGGCCCGGTGATCCAGCGCGCCGGTGAGCGGGCCTTGAAGCAAGGGATCGGCCTGACCCAGGTGCTGGCTTATGTGGCTGCATTCCGCTTGTCCAATGACACCACGCCGATCGTGCTGATGGGGTACGCCAACCCGGTCGAACGTTACGGCGTCGAGCGCTTCGCCGTCGATGCCAAGGCGGCGGGCGTCGACGGGGTGCTGATCGTTGACTACCCACCGGAGGAATGCGAGGACTTTGCCGCTTCCTTGAAGCGCCAGCAGATCGATCTGATCTTTCTGCTGGCACCCACCTCGACGCAAGCGCGCATGAAGCGCATCGGCGAGTTGGCCAGCGGTTATGTCTACTATGTGGCGCTGAAGGGTGTGACTGGCGCCGGTCACCTCGACCAGGCCGCAGTTGCCGAGCGTTTGCCGGTGATCCGGCGCCATGTCAGCGTGCCGGTCGGCGTTGGTTTCGGCATTCGCGACGGCGCGACCGCGCGGGCGGTTGCCGATGTTTCGGATGCCGTCGTGATCGGCTCCAGGCTGGTCGAATTGCTCGAGACCCAGGCGCGTGATAATGTCGCTGCAACGGGTGCGAGCTTCATCCGGGAGATTCGTGCCGCGCTGGATGAATGATGGCAGTTCCGGTCAATCGGTCGGCCGTTTGGAGTACACGAGATAAAGGAGAGTGCTTGTGAGTTGGCTTGAAAAACTTCTGCCGCCCAAGATGCTGCAGAGCAATGCCGAGCGCCGCACGGTGCCTGAAGGCTTGTGGATCAAATGTCCGTCCTGCGAAACGGTGCTTTACAAGACAGATCTGGAACAAAACGTCAATGTCTGTCCCAAGTGCAGCCATCATCACCGCATTGGCGCGCGCGACCGCCTCAACGCATTTCTCGATGGCGAAGGCCGTTATGAGATCGGGCAGGAGATCCTGCCGGTGGATGCGCTGAAATTCAAGGACAGCAAGAAATACACCGACCGCCTCAGGGATGCGCTGGAGCAGACCGGTGAGACTGACGCCATGGTGGTGATCGGCGGGGCGGTGATGACGATACCGGTTGTGGCGGCCTGTTTCGAATTCAACTTCATGGGCGGTTCGATGGGCTCGGTGGTGGGCGAGCGTTTCGTGCGAGGCGTCGAGACTGCGATCGAGCAGAAGACACCGTTCATTTGCTTCACCGCAACTGGCGGCGCTCGAATGCAGGAGGGCTTGCTGAGTCTGATGCAGATGGCCAAGACGAATGCCGCGCTGACCCATCTGGCCAAGGCCAAACTGCCCTATATCAGCGTGCTGACCGATCCGACAATGGGTGGCGTGTCGGCCAGCTTTGCCTTCATTGGTGACATCGTGATCGCTGAGCCGAAGGCCCTGATCGGCTTCGCCGGGCCACGGGTGATTGAAAACACGGTGCGTGAAAAACTACCTGAAGGTTTCCAGCGCGCCGAGTTTTTGCTCGAGAAGGGTGCCGTCGACATGATCGTCGATCGTCGCCAATTGCGTGAGACGATTGCCCGCTCGCTGGCGAAACTGCAGAGGCAAAGCGCCGACGCGGTGGCTTGATCCGACCGTAAATTCCACCCGATCCGGCCAGACCGACAAGTCTGGCCGTTTTTCTTTTTGAAAACTGATGATCCCGACCTGCCTTGAAGACTGGCTCTTGCATTGCGAGCGCCTGCACCCTAAAACGATAGACATGACGCTGGCGCGGGCGATTGAATTGCGCGACCGCATGGGCTTGCGCTTCGAAGCTCCGGTGGTGATCGTTGCCGGCACCAATGGCAAAGGCTCGACCTGCGCGATGCTGGAATCGATCGCCTTGCAGGATGGCTACCGGGTCGGCCTGTATATCAAGCCGCATCTGGTGCATTTCGAGGAGCGTTGCCGGGTCGGCGGCGCTCCGGTGGATGCGGCCTCCTTGTTGCCGCATTTCGAGGCGATCGAAGCGGCTCGCGGCGACTTGGCTTTGACTTATTTTGAATTCACCACGCTGGCCATCATGTTGCGCCTGGCGGCTGAACCGCTGGATCTGGTGATTCTCGAAGTCGGCCTGGGCGGGCGACTTGACGCGGTCAATATCATCGATGCTGATTGCAGCATCATCACCAGCATCGACATCGACCATATCGAGTATCTTGGCAGTGACCGCGAGGCGATCGGACGCGAGAAAGCCGGCATCATGCGCGCCGGGCGCCCGGTGGTGGTCAGCGATCCGATGCCGCCGGCAAGTCTGGGACTGCGGGCCGCCGAGATCGGCGCTGATCTGCGCCAACTCGGGCGTGATTTTACCTATAGCGGTGACCGCCTGCAATGGCAATGGTCAGGACGGGCGCGCCGCTTCAGCGGCATGGCTTATCCGGCGCTGCGCGGGGTCAACCAGTTGCTCAATGCAGCCGGTGTGCTGGCCGCCTTTGAACTGCTTTATCAGCGTTTGCCAATCAGCGCGCAGGCAGTCCGAGTCGGGTTGGCAATGGTCGAGTTGTCGGGGCGCTTCCAGGTCGTACCGGGTCAGCCAGCATTGGTGCTCGATGTCGCGCACAACCCGCACGCGGTCGCTGCCTTGGCCCAGAACCTGGACCAGATGGGCTTCTTTCCGCGCACCCATGCGGTGTTCGGTGCGATGGCCGATAAGGACCTGGCCGCGATCTTCAAGCATATGGCGCCCTTGGTCGATCAATGGCATTTCTGTGATCTGCCGATCCTGCGGGCGGCCAGCGCTGCAGAGCTGGCCGGACAGTTTGAAAATCTGCGGGTTGCCGGCCAACTCAAGGCCGTTGCTGCGGTCCAATGGCATCAGCACAAGGACCCGCTTTCCGCCTTGGCGGCTGCGGCGGCCGGCGCTGACCCGGCTGATAGAATTCTCGTCTTCGGGTCCTTCCACACGGTCGGTGGCGTGATGCAAAACGGTGTGCCCCGGTTGGCCGCAAAAGCTGTGGCGACAGGCGCAGTTCCGGATGCAGTCAAGATGCCGGCGTCCAGGTTGATGCCCGGATAGCCGCCACAGCCGAAGCGTTGTATTTGTATTGGTTCCAGGGTTTGTCAAAGCCCTCTCAACGTTGGCACTTGTTGCCACAACTGCCATGGGTCTGTTGTCATTTCTGAAACGCGATGCCGCTGCGCCGGCGGCCAAACCGGTGGCTGACCGGGCCGATGCTGTGCAGCAGTTGCGCTTGCGCGCTAGGCGGCGCTTGATCGGTGCCGTGCTGCTGGTGGGTATCGGCGTGATCGGCTTTCCGCTGCTGTTCGAGACCCAGCCCCGGCCAATTCCGGTGGACCTGCCGATTGAAATTCCGCGCAAGGAAGCCAGCTTGCCGCTGGTTGTGCCGCCGTTGATGCCGGCATTGCCACCTGCCTCAGCACCGGCCGTCGCTGCTACCCCGCCAGCGGCATCCCAGCCCTCATTGCTGCCGGTCGAGAAACCGGCGGCAGTTGCCGAGCCGGCATCGGCGGCAGAGAAAAAGCCGCCGGAGACCGTAGCGCTCGAAACCCACAAGCTAGCGCCAGTCAAAGCGCCCGAGAAGGTTGCAGAAAAACCCTCAACGGTGAACAACGAAGCGACCCGCGCCCAGGCGATTCTGGAAGGTCGGCCGGTCGAGAAGAAGGCCAGTGAACCGGCGCTGCGCTTTGTTCTGCAGGTCGGGGCTTATGCCGATGCCAAGGCAGCGCAGGACGTTCGGGCGAAGTTGGAGAAGGTCGGCGTGAAAACATATACCCAGGCGGTTGAAACTGCCGATGGGCATCGGGTGCGCGTTCGTGTCGGGCCCTTTTCGAGTCGTGATGAAGCCGACAAGGCGGCCGCGCGCTTGCGTGCTGCCGGCCTGTCGAGCAGCATGCTCAAGCTCTGACGCGATGAAAATTATTTGAGAGCGCAGATTGCTTACCGAATGGGTTGACTTGGCGCTGCTGAGCACAATGGTGCTGTCGGTCCTGGTCGGTTTATGGCGCGGGCTGCTGTTCGAGTTCCTGTCGATCGCTGGCTGGTTAGTCGGTTATTTCGCCGCGCCGCATCTTGCGCCTCAGCTTGCCAGGTGGCTGCCTGAAGAGAAGATGAGCGCGACCGTCCTGCATGTGGTGAGCCTGGTACTGGCCTTCATGCTGATCCTGCTGCTCTGGGGTTTGGGCGCACGCTTGTTGCGGACCTTGATCCATGCCTCGCCACTGAGTATTTTTGACCGTTTGGCGGGCGGTGGTTTTGGTGCTCTGCGCGGTTTGTTGCTGAGCCTGATGCTGGTGGTGCTGGTCAGCATGACGCCGCTGCGCAATGCCAGGCCATGGACTGATTCGACATTCGTGCCCTGGCTGCAGCACTTGCTGCAAAGCGTCAGGCCCTTGTTGCCGGAGGAAGTCCTCGAGTTGATTCCGGCCCAAGCCTCGAGCTTGGGCCTTGTTTAGATTGAAGAGAAGGAAATAGCCATGTGTGGCATCGTCGGTGTGATCTCCCGCTCACCAGTCAATCAAATGATCTACGACGCGTTGCTGCTCTTGCAGCACCGTGGTCAGGATGCGGCCGGCATCGTCACGATGCAGGGCAATAGGTGTTTCATGCACAAGGCCCGTGGCATGGTGCGCGATGTCTTCCGCACCCGCAATATGCGGCTTTTGCAGGGCACGATCGGCCTCGGGCAGGTGCGGTATCCAACCGCAGGCAACGCCTACAGCGAGGACGAGGCCCAGCCTTTTTATGTCAACGCCCCGTTCGGCCTGGTTCTGGTCCACAACGGCAATCTGACCAACGCAGCCGAGTTGAAGAAGGAGTTGTTTGACGTCGACCGCCGCCATATCAACACCGAGAGCGATTCCGAAGTCCTGCTGAATGTGCTGGCGCATGAACTCGATCAGGCGGCACGCAATTTGCCGTTGACCGCTGAGGAGGTTTTCAAGGCAGTCAGCGCGGTGCAAAAGCGCATCAAGGGCAGTTATGCGGTGGTGGCGCTGATCGCGGGCCATGGTTTGCTGGCCTTTCGCGATCCGTTTGGCATCCGCCCGCTGTGCTTTGGCGAGGCCGCCGAGGGCGAGTTCATGGTGGCGAGCGAAAGTGTCGCGCTGGAGGGCAATGGCTACAAACTGGTGCGGGATGTGGCGCCAGGCGAGGCGCTGTTCATCGACATGAGCGGCAAGTTGCAAGCCCGGCAATGCGCAGAAAATCCGCAACTCTTCCCTTGCATGTTCGAATTCGTCTATCTGGCCAGGCCTGACTCGGTGATGGATGGGATTTCGGTCTACCAGGCCAGGCTGAATATGGGTGAGACGCTGGCGCAGCGGCTGATTTCAACCATGCCGCCCAGTGACGTCGATGTGGTGATCCCGATTCCCGAATCAAGCCGGCCCTCGGCCATGCAATTGGCGCATCGCCTGGGCAAGCCGTACCGCGAGGGTTTCGTGAAGAACCGCTATGTCGGACGCACCTTCATCATGCCAGGCCAGGGTGAGCGCAAGAAGTCAGTGCGCCAGAAGCTGAACGCGATCGGACTTGAGTTCAAGGACCGCAATGTGCTGCTGGTCGATGATTCGATCGTGCGCGGCACCACCTCCAAGGAAATCGTCCAGATGGCGCGTGAGGCGGGTGCACGCAAGGTCTATCTGGCATCGGCAGCGCCGCCAGTGCGCTTCCCCAATGTTTACGGCATCGATATGCCGACCAGCGAAGAACTGGTTGCCCACAACCGCAGCATCGAAGAAATCCGCCAGTTCATCGGTGCCGATGCCTTGATCTACCAGGATGTCGACGCGATGAAACGGGTGGTCTCGGCATTGAATCCGGCTCTGCGAGGTTTCGAAGCGTCATGCTTTGACGGCGTCTATGTCACCGGCGATGTCACGGCGGCCGACTTTGCCCGCCTGGAAGCCCAACGCCTGACCCAGGGCGATGAGGAAGAGGGGCAGTCGCGCAGCCGCCTGGCCTTGCAAAACGATACGGAGCAAGCGCGATGAGTGATCGCAAGAAGATTCCTCGCGTGGCTTTGCCGGCAGACGCAAGAATCGATACCCTGGCCGTCCGCGAAGGTTTGCCGGCCACGCCCTGGGGCGAGAACTCTGAGGCCTTGTTTCTGACCAGTAGTTTTGTGCACCCCGATGCCGAAACTGCCGCGCGCCGCTTCGCCAACGAGGAAGAGGCTTTTGTCTACAGCCGGTTTTCCAATCCAACCGTGATGATGATGGAACGCCGGCTGGCGGCGCTGGAGGGCACCGAGGCCTGTTTGGCGACATCGTCTGGCATGGCTGCCATCATGCTGTTGCTGATGGGTCTGCTGAAGTCGGGCGACCATGTGGTGTGCTCGCGCTCGGTATTCGGCTCGACCATCAAGCTGCTGCAGGGCGAATTCGGTAAATTCGGCGTGCAGTCGACCTTTGTGGCACAGACCGAACTCGAAGCCTGGCGGGCTGCGATCAAGCCCAACACCAAACTCTTGTTCGCTGAAACGCCGACCAACCCGCTGACCGAGGTATGCGACATCGCCGCGCTTGCCGAAATCGCCCATGCTGCCGGCGCCTTGCTGGCGGTGGACAACTGCTTTGCCACACCGGCGCTGCAACGCCCAACCTTGCTTGGCGCGGATTTCATCATCCATTCCGGTACCAAATACCTGGACGGGCAGGGTCGTGTGATCGCTGGCGCTATCTGCGCCACGGAGAAATATATCGACGAAGTCTTCATGCCGGTACAGCGCAGCGCTGGCATGTCCCTGTCGCCGTTCAACGCCTGGGTCGTGCTGAAGGGTCTCGAAACACTGTCGATCCGGATGCAGGCGCAGGGTGCGCGGGCCGCCGAGTTGGCCCGGTGGCTGGAGTCGCAGCCGCAGATCGCGCAGGTGTTCTACCCCGGGTTGAAATCGCACCCGCAGCATGAACTGGCAATGCGCCAGCAAGGCGGACAGGGCGGGGCGGTGGTGTCCTTTATCGTGCGCGCCTCGGGCAGCGCAGGCGCCGATGCCCGCAAAGCCGCATTCCATGTGATCGACCAGACAAAGATCTGCTCGATCACCGCCAATTTGGGTGACACCAAGACCACCATCACCCATCCAGCGAGCACCTCGCATGGCCGCTTGAGCGAAGAACAGCGCCAAGCCGCAGGCATCACGCAGGGTCTGATCCGGGTTGCGGTCGGGCTCGAAGACATTGAAGACATCAAGGCCGACCTCGCGCGCGGACTTGATTCCCTGTAAAGCAAAAGAATGACCGCAAAAATCCGCACCCGCATCGCGCCTTCGCCAACCGGCTTCCTGCACCTCGGCACCGCTCGCACGGCCTTGTACTCCTGGGCCTATGCCCGCCATTACGGTGGCGAATTCGTGCTCCGGATCGAGGACACCGATGTGGCGCGTTCGACCCAGGATTCGGTCGAACAGATCCTCGCTTCAATGCAATGGCTGGGTCTCGACTATGACGAGGGGCCAATTTACCAGATGCAGCGGCTGGCGCGTTACCAGGCGGTAGCGGCCGAATTGATCGCCGCCGACAAGGCCTATTTTTGCTACTGCACCCCGGCTGAACTGGACGAGTTGCGTGAGTCCCAGCGCGCGCGAGGCGAAAAAACCCGCTACGACGGCCGCTGGCGGCCCGAGCCAGGCAAGTTATTGCCACCAGTGCCGCAAGGTGTGGCGCCAGTGGTGCGCTTCAAGAATCCGCTGGCGGGCGATGTCAGTTGGGTCGATCTGGTGAAGGGACTCATCACGATCAACAACCGCGAAATCGACGATCTGATCATCATGCGGCCGGCCAGCGAAGCCGGGACTGCGGGCATTCCGACCTACAACTTCGCCGTGGTCGTTGATGACTGGGACATGCAGATCAGCCATGTATTTCGTGGCGATGAGCATGTCAACAACACGCCCTGGCAGATCAACATCTTCAATGCCTTGGGTGCACCCTTGCCACAGTTCGGCCATGTGCCGGTGATTCTGGGTGATGACGGACAGAAGCTTTCCAAGCGTCGCGGTGCGGTCAGTGTGACGGCCTACGAAGAGGAAGGCTATCTGCCTGAAGCGATGTTGAACTACCTGTCGCGGCTTGGCTGGAGTCATGGCGATGAAGAACTGTTCTCGCGCGAGCAACTGGTCGCCTGGTTCGATGGTTCGCATCTTTCAAAGAGCCCGGCCCAATGGGACCCTGCCAAGCTGGAGTGGGTCAATAGCCATTACATCAAGCAGGCCGATGACCTGCGTCTGGCTTCGTTGGTGAGCGCTCAACTGGCGCGCCGTGGCATCGAGGTCGGCGATGCGGCCCAATTGCCCGCCATGTGTGCGCTGTTCAAGGACCGCTGCGCGACCACGGTGGTGCTGGCTGATTGGCTGGCGATGTATTTCGCCCCGGTCAGCGCCAGCGCCGAGGACCGGGTCGCGCAGATCAGCGAAACGAATTTACCTGCGCTGGCTGCGCTGGCTGCAAAGTTTGCCGAAATCAATTGGGACAAGGTCGCCATTCAGGCCGCGGTGAAGGAGACCGCCAGCGCATTTGGATTGAAGATGCCGCAGTTGGCGATCCCGCTGCGCTTGCTGGTGTGCGGGCGTACGCAGACCCCATCGGTCGACGCTGTGTTGGTCCTGTTCCCGAAAGAAATTGTCATGGAGCGCTTGCGCAAGCTCTGAATTTCATCCTATAATCTGCCTCTTGCTTGAACGGCGTAGTTCTTGAAAGTTTGTAAGAAGTTTCGGGATTGGATTCAATTTCCCTGGCGACTTGCAGATTCCGAGGGGGTATAGCTCAGCTGGGAGAGCGCTTGCATGGCATGCAAGAGGTCATCGGTTCGATCCCGTTTACCTCCACCAAATTCTTTTGAATTTGATTGGCGCGCAGTTCAGGATAGATTAGAAGTCAGTGAAGTAAAAAAGATTAGTCCCCTTCGTCTAGAGGCCTAGGACACCACCCTTTCACGGTGGCTACAGGGGTTCG
Source organism: uncultured Burkholderiales bacterium (assembly GCA_903820745.1). Taxonomy (GTDB): domain Bacteria; phylum Pseudomonadota; class Gammaproteobacteria; order Burkholderiales; family Burkholderiaceae_C; genus Paucibacter_A. The sequence goes on along the minus strand of CAIJIT010000219.1, from coordinate 101 downwards.
AAACCCCTAGGGGACGCCAGTGTCAGCAGCATTATTTTACGCTGCTGTACTGATGGCAAGAATTGTTTTGAATCGACGGGTGTATACTCGTTGAACTGGAG
>CAIJIT010000218.1 GCA_903820745.1 uncultured Burkholderiales bacterium | reverse complement strand
GATATTCGTATCGACTGTAGATTGCCAGAATTCTCAGCATCAAAGTTCCCCAGATTATTTACCCAAACAAGCCCAAAAGGCCTGAAAGAAAAGACTGACCTTGGGATGCTCTGCATAACCCCTCACGGTTTGTGATAGCGCGGCCTCGGAGGGTCTGCGGCGTTGCATTTATTGCCAATAGCACGCGCTATTGGCCGCAAAATGCGCCTTGCATCCCATCCCGATCCGCACTACACACACTCGCGTTGAGTTATGCAGAGCATCCTAAGAATTCTGACAATCTACAGTCGATACGAATATCGTTCCCGTATCAAGCGCCTACCCGTCGATCCGACTCAGGAAGTTTAGACCGCTTGATCGGTTGAATCAATTTTTAAATGGAGCTTCCGATGGATTTATCCAATGAAAATAGCCTTCACAGCCAGAACTTGACCGACTTCGGGCGAAAGCGGCGAAGTCTTGTATCCGGAACTGTCGGCGCAGTCCTCTCGAATTTTGCTGCGCCTGAATCCGCCATCGCAAAGCCCGCCGCACTTCAGCAGTTTCTCGTGGCTTCATCGAAACTCACTGGCATTGATGACCTTGACCCATCGCTTGGCAGCGCCATCAACGAGGTTTTTACTCTTATTGCAGGAGAAAATACCGTCGTAGCCTTGTGCAAAGAGATTACCGACGCGGGAAGGAATCCTTCAAGCCTGACCGAAAAACTGGCGAAACACGGCCTGGCTTCTTCGGCCCGTGCGCTGGCGAGTTTTTGGTACACAGGGTCGATTGAAGTTGCAGCCGGTTTTGCGCAACACCCGACCATCCAGCGTTACTGTCAGGGCGGTTTGCAAGCAGTAAAGAATTCCGAAACCGGTGCGATCAGCCATATTTGTCTGCTGACTTACGACGAGGCACTGGTCTGGCAGTCGTGCAATTTCACCAAACCGCCGGCAAGTTGTGGCGGGGCGTTTGGATATTGGCAAGAAAAGCCTGAAACGAAACCGAAATGACTAATTTACCCACAGCCCAGGAAAATATCGATGCCGATGTCATCATCATTGGGGCCGGCGCCGTCGGTAGTCTGATGGCGTGGCAACTATCGCAAGCAGGCCTGAGCGTCGCGGTGATTGAGTCCGGCCCGCCGGTTGATCGGGGTGCCGCCGTCGTGCGCTTCAAGAATGCTGCAAAAAAGGGGGCGACATCGGCCTATGAACGCAAGCCTTGGGCGCCAAGCCCTCACGGGCCGAGTGAATATTACGTCCAGCGAAAGGGGAAATCAGTTGATCTGCTCGAGCAGGCACCATTCAATGCATCATATTTACGCTGTGTCGGCGGCACGACTTGGCACTGGACCGGCCATGCTGAACGCCGTTATCAGAACGACTTCAAGACCCGGTCACTGTTCGGCCGAGGCGTTGACTGGCCAGTCAGCTATGAAGATCTGGAACCCTTCTATGAACGAGTCGAACTTGCCTGGGGTGTTGCCGGCGATGAACAGACCATCGGCCCGCCGCGCCGCAGCCCATTCCCCTTGCCTGCAGTTCCACCGACCTACCTCGATAAACAAGTGGCCGCCGCAGCCAAGACCTTGGGCGTTACCACGTCGACCCTGGCACAGGCAAGAAATTCATTGCCTTTTGATGACCGACCACCATGTTGTGGCAGCAGCAGTTGCCGCGCCATCTGTCCGATCGGTGCGAAATATGACGCCAACGTGCACATCAAGAAGGCACAAGCAATCGGCGCGAGAATTTATGCCAACCGGGTTGCCTATTTTGTTGAAGTGGACGATCAACAACAGGTCTGCGGCATCAGATACCTGAATTTCGACGCCAACTCAAAAGGTGACCAGGGACTGGCCAAGGGCCGTATCTATATCATCGCAGCCCACGGCATCGAGACTCCGAAGCTGATGTTGATGTCAAAGAGCAAGAACAGTCCTGCTGGCTTGTCCAACAGTTCGGGCCAGGTCGGACGAAATCTG
>CAIJIT010000217.1 GCA_903820745.1 uncultured Burkholderiales bacterium | reverse complement strand
GTCTGACCCGGCTTCGATGAAAACCGGTCAACAGGTCTTTGAGGCCCAATGCACAGCCTGCCATACGGCCGGCGCACTCGGCGCACCCAAGTTCGGCGACCTCGCGGCTTGGGCAGCACGCAACAAGACCGGCTACGAAGCGCTGCTGAACTCGGCACTGAAGGGCAAGAACGCAATGACCGCGCAAAGTGGCGGCGACTTCAGCGACTTCGAAATCGGCCGTGCCGTGGTCTACATGGCTAACAAGGGCGGCGCCAAGTTCGACGAACCGAAGGCCCCGGCAGTAGCGGCTAAGTAAGCTGCGCAATGACCGAAGCCGGCCCGTCAGGCCGGCTTTTTTTACGTCTGCCCCGGCTCGCGCTGAAAACCAAAGCGTTGCTGCAACTCGCCCGACAGGCAATCCTGCGGCTGCCAAACACCGGCCTCCACTGCATCGGCCGCCAAGGCCATGTCCATGCTGTGCACCAAGCCGAAGCCCAGATCGGTCGCAAGATAGAGCCGGCCCAACTCGTCAAGCCAGGTGGACTGCTGCCTGGCGGCGCGGCCGGTATGGCTGTGGACCTGCAGCTCAGCGTCAGCATTGAGGCTGAGCCGCCAGATCCAGGGCGTGGCCTCAAGTTGCAGGTAAACGCGCTGCGGGCCGTTCTGGAAGAACCAGCTGCCCATCGCGTCACAGGCGTAATTGCGCTCGATGAAGGCGCGCAGCTTTTCATGCTCGATGCGGCTGCCCTTGACCTGCGGAAAGGGCCCTGCCGCCTGGATCCGTTCGTCGCGCATATACCAATCGCCGCGCGCATCCAGCGCCAGCCAGCCGTAGCAATGAGGCACAGCGGGCCATTTCTTCAGCGCGGCTTCGACGATTGCATCCATGGGGCTCCTTCAGCAGCTCGAGGCCAGCCAGTCGCAGACCTGCTCGGGCATCGCCAGCAGCCGGCCAGGCGGCCGGCCGGCGGTGAAGCCGACATGCCCACCCTGCTCGGGCTGCCATAGCCTGACATAGCTGTTTACATCCTGCTGCAGCGGTAGACAGGAGGCGGGCACGAAGGGGTCATTGCGGGCATTCAGCAGCAGGGCCGGGATGCGGATGCGCTGCAACTGCGGCTTGGCCGAGGCGCGCAACCAATAATCTTCGGTGCTGCGAAAGCCATGCAGCGGCGCGGTGAACAGCTGGTCGAATTCGTACAGATTGCGCGCCTGGCGCAGACGCTCGCCATCGAACAGCCCCGGATGCTGGGCCAGTTTGCGCAAGGCTTTGGGCACCATCGTGCGCAAGAACATGCGGGTATAGGTATGGCGGTTGAAACCCCGGCCGATCGCATGGCCGGCCGCCGTCAGGTCGACCGGCGAGCAGACCGCGCAAACCGCCGAAGCATTGGCCGCAGCGCCGGCGCCGCTCTCCTCGGCCCAACGCAGCAGGGCATTGCCGCCGAGCGAAACACCCACCGCAAGCACCGGCCCGCCGTTTGCGGCGCACAAGCGATCGAGCAGCCAGCCGATCTCCTCGAAATCGCCCGAATGATAGGCGCGCGGCGCCAGGTTCAGCTCACCTGAGCAACCGCGAAAATGTGGAACCGCGAAGCCCCATCCGCGCGCTTTGGCGACCGCAGCGAAGGCCTTCGCATAATGGCTTTGCGAGCTGCCCTCGAGCCCATGGAACAGCACC
>CAIJIT010000216.1 GCA_903820745.1 uncultured Burkholderiales bacterium | reverse complement strand
CTTGGCCGCTTCCCAGAAGGGGAGTGAATCCACCGTGGGGATCGGTGCCGCCAGCAGGCGTGAGTTGTCGCTCATTCGGTCACTCTCTTTCCAGAATCAAGGTGGCGCTGCCATGCCGGGTCGCCAGCATGCCGCCGGTGCCCTGGGCCAGCGCGAGCTTGCAGTCGCGCACCTGCACCGCCGGATGGGCTTCACCGCGCAATTGCCGCACCGCCTCGATCACCTTGGTCATGCCGCCGCGATTGGCCGGATGGTTGTTGCACAGCCCGCCGCCATCGGTGTTGAACGGCAGCTTGCCGACACCCGAGATCAAGTTGCCGTCAGCAACGAAAGCACCGCCCTGGCCCGGTGCGCAAAAGCCCAGGTCCTCCAGCTGGATCAGCACGGTGATGGTGAAGCTGTCGTAGATCGACGCGTACTGGATGTCAGCCGGGGTCACGCCGGCTTCGGCAAAAGCCTGGGCGCCCGACCAGCGCGCGCCCGAAGTGGTGAGGTCGAAATAGCCGCCGGCCTGGTGCTTGACGGCCTCGCCGGCGCCGATCAGCTTGACCAGCGGGCGCTGCAGCGAGCGTGCGATTTCCGGCCTTGTCACGATCAGGGCGCCACCGCCGTCGGTGACGACGCAGCAATCGAGCCGGTGCAAGGGGTCGGCGACCATTGGCGAATCGAGCACATCCTGCACCGTCAACACCTGGCGCAGCAGCGCATTCGGGTTGTGCTGGGCATGGTGCGAGGCCGCCACCTTGATCCAGGCGAGCTGCTCGCTGGTCGTCCCGTATTGATGCATATGACGCTTGGCGCACATCGCATAGCCATTGGCGTTGGCGATGCCGTAGGGATATTCCCATTGGAAATCCGGCTGCGAAGGGTTGCGCAGCTTTGGCGTGATGCCGGTGGCCACGCCTTCGCTGCGCGGGCGTCCGGCCAGCGTGATCAGCGCAATATTGCATTTGCCTGCCGCGATCGCCTGCGCCGCATGGCTGACCAGGCTCAGGTAGGAGGCGCCGCCGATGTCGGTCGAATCGATATGGCGCGGCCGCAGGTTCAGGTATTCGACCATCGAGGTCGGGCCCATGCCGGGCGCGTCGGCCGAACAGAAATAACCGTCGATGTCGTCCTTGCTCAAGCCGGCATCAAGCAGCGCACCTTGGGCAACTTCAGCATGCAACTGCGCCACCGAGCGATCCGGGGCCTTGCGCGTCGGGTGCTCATAGGCGCCGACGACATAAGCCCTGCCATGAATGGTCATGCTTTATTCTCAGTAATATTACTAATCAAGTGAATATAGGTAAGGAGAAAACGTATTTATCGAGATGCTGACTTTAATTCGAATGGCGATCCGGGTTCCGGATTTATGTGAATAATTCCATTGAATATCAGGCGATGCCCCATGGGCTTGCGTCCTCAAGCCCCACGTTCGTTGCGGGCGGATGCTGCACAATCACAGCGCTTTCACTTCCAGGGGACAAGCCGTGAGCATCAAATCATTCTTCAAGCCGCTCGGCTGGGTGCTGGGCAAAGGCTGGTGGTTGCTCGACGGCACGCGCAGGGTGTTGCTGAACCTGTTGTTGCTGGCGCTGCTGATCGCCATTGTTGTCGGGCTCGCGACGCGCGGGCCCAAGGCCCTGCAGGACAAGACGACCCTGGTGCTGGATCTGAAGGGCGCGCTGGTTGAACAGTTTTCGGGCTCGGCGCGCGAACAGCTGATGGCACAAGTGCAAGGGCAGGCGCAAAAGCAGACGCGGCTGCGCGATGTGTTGCGGGCCCTGGAAGCCGCGGCCAAGGACGACAAGATCAGCGCGGTGGCGCTGGAGCTCGATGATTTCAGTGGCGCCGGCCTGGCCAGCCTGCATGAATTGGCTGCCGGGCTGACCCGTTTCAAGACCAGTGGCAAGCCGCTGCTCGCCTATGGCGACAACTACAGCCAGCGCAGCTATTTCCTCGCCGCACAAGCCAACGAGATTTACCTGCACCCGATGGGTGGCGTGATGATCGAAGGCTTCGGGCGCTATCGCAATTACTACAAGGACGCGCTCGACCGGCTCGGCGTGTCGGCCAATGTGATCCGCGTCGGCACCTACAAGAGCTTTGCCGAGCCCTATTTCGCCAATGGCCCGTCGAAGGCGTCGATCGAGGCCGAGAGCTATTTGTATGGCGAACTGTGGAGTGGCTACACCACAGCGGTCGAGAAGGCGCGCAAGCTTGAGCCGGGCGCGATTGCGCTGGGCATCGAGCAGTTGCCGCAGCGGCTGGAAGCCTTGAAGGGCGACAGCGCGCAATTGGCCTTGAAGGCCAAGCTGGTCGACGGCATCAAGACCCGCGACGAAATGCGCGAGCTGTTGATCGCTCGCGGCGCAATGGACGAGAAGTCCAGATCGTTCCGGCAGGTCGACCTCAGCGCCTACCTAGGCCAGCTGAAAAAACCGCAGCATTCGAAGCAGCAAGTCGGCATAGTCGTGGCCGAAGGTGAAATCGTTGACGGCGAAGCCGGCCCAGGCCGCATCGGCGGGGATTCGACCGCCAAGCTGATCCGTCAG
>CAIJIT010000215.1 GCA_903820745.1 uncultured Burkholderiales bacterium | reverse complement strand
TGCCCGACTGCTTGAAGAACTGCAACTGGCGCAGGCTCAGCAACCCTGGTTGAAAACCATCCTGCCCTTCAACGACGCTGCGAATCCCGCCTCGCTCGGCAATCTGGCGGCCCGGAAGTCGGGGCTGATCCCGGCTTGCCCCACCGCCGGCCAAGACATTGCCTTGCTGGTCTTCACCTCGGGAACGACGGGCAAGCCGAAGGCGGCGGTGACAACGCACCGCGATGTGTTGGCCGCCTGCGAGACCTGGCCACGCCATGTGCTGAAAGCCCGCGCCGATGACATCGTCATGGGCTCGCCACCGCTGGCCTTTTCCTTTGGCCTGGGAGGTCTGCTGATCTTTCCGATGTGGGCTGGCGCTTCGGTTTACTTTCCCGATGTTCCCTACACGCCGCAGGCGATGGCCAAAGTGATCTTCGAGACGGGCGCGACCATCTGCTACACGGCGCCGACCTTTTACCGCCAGCTCGCCTCCTGCATGCAGGAGGAGGCAGCGCAGCGCAGCGCGCCTTCATCACTGCGCCTGTGCGTCAGCGCTGGCGAAGGCCTGCCCGATGCCACGCGCCAGCAGTGGAAGGAGGCGACCGGCATCGAGCTGCTCGACGGCATCGGCGCGACCGAGATGTTCCACATCTTCATTTCCTCGGCTCCCGACGAAATGCGCCGCGGCGCGATCGGTCGCGTGGTGCCCGGTTATGCCGCCAAGGTGGTGGACAAGGGCGGCAATGAATTGCCGCGCGGCAGCGTCGGCCGCCTGGCGGTGCAGGGCCCGACAGGCTGCCGCTACCTGGGCGATGCCCGGCAGAGCCACTATGTGCAGGGCGGCTGGAACTACCCCGGCGACGCCTTCATGCAAGACGAAGACGACTACTTCTTCTTCCTGTCGCGCGCCGACGACATGATCGTCACGGCGGGCTATAACGTCGGTGCGCCGGAAGTCGAAGACGCCTTGCTGCGCCACCCGGCCGTGGCCGAATGCGGGGTCATCGGGCGTCCCGACGAAGCGCGCGGCATGATCGTGAAAGCCTTCTGCGTGCTCAAAGCCGGTCAGCAAGGCGACGCGGCTTTGGTGAAGCAATTGCAGGACCATGTCAAGGCCAGCATCGCGCCGTTCAAATACCCGCGCGAGATCGAGTTCGTGCAGGCCCTGCCACGCACCGAGACCGGCAAACTTCAACGCTTCAAGCTCAAACAACTATGAAAACCCTTCAACCTGCCGGCTGGGCTGCGCCCCGCGGCTATGCCAACGGCGTTGCCGCGCGCGGCATGCAGATTTTTGTCGGCGGCCAGATCGGCTGGAACGCGCAGCAGCAGTTCGAGTCCGATGACTTCATCGCCCAGACCGCCCAGTCCTTGCGCAATGTGCTTGCCGTGCTGCAGGAGGCTGGTGCGGGGCCCGAGCATATGGTGCGCATGACCTGGTATGTGGTGGACCGTGTCGAGTACAACGCCCGCCTGAAGGAGCTCGGGCAGGTCTACCGCGAGGTGATGGGGCGCAACTTCCCGGCCATGAGTTGTGTGCAGGTGGCGGGTCTGATGGAAATGCGCGCCAAGGTCGAGATCGAAGTGACGGCCGTGCTGCCGGATTGAAGGATGAGCGCATGAAAACACGCCACGACTGTCAGCAACTCGACTTGCAAGACCCGCTGCGCGAATTGCGCGATCAATTCGTGATTCCATCGGGCCTGATCTACCTCGACGGCAACTCGCTGGGCATGCTGCCCAAAGCCACGGCTTCGCGTGTCGCTGAAGTGGTGTCGCAGGAATGGGGTCAGGGTCTGATCCGATCCTGGAACGGCGCAGGCTGGGTCGACCTGCCGCAGCGCCTGGGCGACCAGATCGCCGCCATGGTGGGTGCCGGCCCTGGCCAGGTCGTGGCCACCGACAGCACCTCGAT
>CAIJIT010000214.1 GCA_903820745.1 uncultured Burkholderiales bacterium | reverse complement strand
CAGCCGTTCGCCTTGAGCTTGTCGAAAGATCCTCGGCAGAAAAGCCATAAATCGACAACCTTCGGTGATTCCGGATCGTAGGTAAAGCCAATCCCCTAAATAACTGGAACTGTTCTTGGACGAACAGTTGACCCACTTTTATTTTTGTCACAGGTCAAGGAATCGCCACCCACCGTCAAATCCACACACAACGCCGCTTCTTGCCGCATGAATTCAAGCCGCTCACGAAGGCAAGTCCTTGCTCCTCGCGCCCTGCACCATCAGCAACAACATTTGCTCGATCGGCAGGCGATCGCAGGCGGCTTTGTCTTGCCGGTATTGGCTGGAAAGGTTCACCCAGGCCCTGGTCGAGCGCAATTGGGTCGAGGCGTAATTGACTTGCAGAACGCCTGCATCGGCCAACTGCTGTGCGGTGCTTGAAAACACACCGCGCGAGACACAGCAGAGATTCGCCAGCAAGGTCTGCTTGACCGGAATCGCCAATGGGCTGTCGGGCAAATCGGCATCCAGATGCGAATAACTGCAATGCAGGGCCTCGGCCAGCATGGCCAAGCCGAAAACGACTCGCATCGCTGGATCGGCAGCGGTCAAGAGGTGGCGCATATCCGCTTGCCAATGCTTGCGCCAAGCCTGCTGGCGTGCGATATAGCGTGAAAATTCGGCCTCCTTTTCGAAGGCTTCGAGCGCTGATTTTTGCGGAATGATCAGCAAACGGGTCGGAGCCAGGCATAGATAGTCCTGCCCGGCAATCGGAGGATTGAGCATTTCTCCACCGCCGAGCCAAGTTCCGAGGCCATGGATATTGGCCGGGATGAATTCGTCGTTCTTGCCCTTGCTGACTTGCCCGGCGCCAACCAGACCGCTAAGGATGCAGGTCAGCGGCGCCAGGACGCCCTGGCCGAAATACTCACCGCTCTCGAACTGACGCAATTCGACCAATGGCAGCAACTGGCTCACCCTCGGCTCTGAAAAGCCGATCTGGCGCAGAAGGCCATGCGAGTGCATGGCGATGCCTTTCCTGGGCAAGGCGATTCCGTTCATGCCCTCGAGCTTGACGGGGTCAAGGCGAACGACCTGCGAACAGTCCGGTTCCCGATGCAGCAACGCTGTTCCGAGCTGAGGTCAACCGACGACGACGCCAATCTCAACGAGGCAGGAAAAAAATGTTCCATTCGATTTATATCGTCAATAAAATGATTGATTCGACAATATCAGCTTTCATGCTCCAACAGGTCAGCATTGTTTTCTAGCGAACAGTCCAGACAAAAAAATCGCTGTCGAAAGCCAGCAAAGCTCTCGCTCCACCAATAGAGACGCCGCCGGCGGCCAAAGGTCAGGATAAAAGTTGATTTATTTGCTAAAAGTTTTGAGTTAACTGATGCTGTGACAAATGATGGAAATCCCGGGGATGCGAATGGAGCTGAAGTGGCGTAGGGCCGGGTTGCAAGCCTGCCTGCTGGTAATGCTGCTGTGCGGGGGCATCGCTTGCGCGCAAACGGCGGAGCCGGTTCTGGCGGCGCTGTTGCACGATGGGCAGGCTGCGCTTGAGAGCCGGGCGTTCAGGCTGGCTGCCACCCTCGGCGAGCAGGCCTTGGCGCAGGCCGATCGACCGGGCGCAGGCCGCGACGAGCTGGTCAGATCTCTGACGCTGTTGGCAATGGCTGATGCGGGGCTGGATCTGCATGAGCAAGCCCTGGCGCTGCAAGCACGAGCGCTGGCAATCTGCGAGGTTGATTTCGGCCCGGAGGCGCTGGAAACAGCCGCCAGCCTGCATGGCTTGGCCGGCATCAATGCCGCAATCGCAAGCCACAAAGTCTCGATGCAACTCAATCAACGGGCCTTGGCGATCCGCGAGAAGGCGCTTGCCCCGGGTCACGCAGACATCGCGGCGAGCTTGAACGGGCTGGCCGAAAACCACGCCGAGCTGGCGCAATACGCCCAGGCGCTGCTGCTGCACCAGCGCGCGCTGGCGATCCGCGAAAAAGCCCTGGGTCCGCAGCATCCAGACACCAGCAACAGCCTGAACAACCTGGCATTGGTCCACGAGCGGCTCGGGCAATATACCCAGGCCTTGGCGCTGCATCTGCGCGTGCTGGCGATCTCCGAAAAGACGATGGACCCCGAATCTCAAGCGGTAGCTCAGAGTTTGAACAACATCGGCACGGTCTATGCAGCGCTGGGCAGGCGCGATCTGGCCCTGCCCTTGCAACAGCGCGCGCTGGCAATCCAGGAAAAAACGCAAGGCCCTGAGCATGCGGATACTGCCACTTTCTTGAACAACCTCGCGACCAGTTATGCCGGCCAAGGCATGCGCAACCGCGCCTTGCCGCTGCTGCAGCGCGCGCTGGCGATCCAGGAAAAGGTTCATGGGCCTGACCACCCGGATGTCGCCGCGAGCCTGAACAATTTGGCCTCGAACTACAGCGCCATGGCCAGCTTCGACAAGGCCCTGCCCTTGCAGCAGCGGGCTGCAGCGATCTTCGAAAAGACGCTTGGCCCCGAACATCTGAACTTCGCCGGCAGCCTCAACAACCTGGCGACGACCTACAGCAGGCTCGGGCAGTTTGACAAGGCGCTGCCGCTGCGGGTCATTGCGCTGGCAATTTTTGAGAAGTCGCTCGGCTCCGCCCATCCGAATACGGCGCTGATGCTGAACAACCTGGCGCAGACCCACAGCGCCCTGGGTCGCGACGACTTGGCCCTTCCGCTGTTCAAACGTGCCTTGGCGATCCGCGAGAAAGCCCTCGGGCCCGAGCATCCCGGCGTGGCGGCAATCGTCAACAACCTCGCCGCAGCTCATCTTTTGCTGGGCCAGCCTGAACAGGCCCTGCCGCTGCAGCAGCGGGCGCTGGCGATCCGTGAGAAAGCGCTCGGCGCCTGGCATACCGACACCGCCTCAAGCTTGCAGAACCTGGCAGCTATCGATGTCGCACTCGGTCTGCCTGAGGAGGCCATGCCGCTGCAACAACGCGCCTTGAGCATTTATCAGAATACTTCGGGGCCGGCCCATCCGAATACGGCACTGGCGCTGGCAAGTCTGGCGGCGATGCATCTGGCCTTGAACGAGCGGCCGTTTGCCATAACGCTGCTGAAACAGGCGGTCAACAACTACCAGGCAATGCGTGAACAAGCCGCCGGAATCGGTAGCACCGAATTGCGCAGTTATACCGATTCGGTCGCTTCGACCTATCAGCGGCTGGCCTCGGCCCTGACCGATGCCGGCCGGCTGCCCGAAGCACAGATGGTGCTGGACATGTTGAAGGAAGAGGAGCAGTTCGACTTCATCCGTCGCAGCCTTGAAGTTGACCCGGGCCACATCCGCATCGGCTACAACCCGACAGAACAGAAGTGGATGAGCCGCTATCAAGAGATTTCGGGCCAGCTGGCTGCCATCGGCGCAGAGCAGCAGGGCTTGCTCAAGCTGGGCAAGCAAGGCCTCAGCGCCGAGCAAAAGCAGCGCCAGCTCAGCTTGGCGGCCGACCTGAAGGTGGCGCAAACGGCATTCGATGCCTTCATGACGGCGATGCGCGAGGACTTTGCGCGCCAGGGGCCGGCGCGGCAGGTGGAGCTGGCCGAGTCGAGCGTCAAGGCCTTGGCTGATTTGCGCAGCATGCTGAGCGACCTCGGCCGGGGATCGCTGCTGCTGCAGATCTACCTGAGCGAGGATCAGGTCAACCTGCTGCTGACCGGCCCGGGCGTGCAACTGGCGCGCAGCAGCAAGGTCAGCGCCAAGGACTTGAACCGCCAGATCGCTGCCTTCCGGCGGCTGCTGCGCGACCCGAAATCGGATCCGCTGCCAGCCGCGCAGGCACTCTACCAGTTGCTGATCGCACCGGTCGCCAAGGATCTTGAACAGGCCGGCGCGCGCACCGTGATGCTGTCGCTGGACGGCGCGCTGCGCTACCTGCCATTTGGCGCGCTGCACGATGGCCGGCGCTATCTGGCACAGCGCTGGAACCTGCCGCTTTACACCAGCGTGGCCCGCGAACGCTTGCGCGATGCGGTGGCGCCGCAATGGCAGGCTGTGGGTCTGGGCGTGACGCGCCAACTCGGCGAGTTTGCGCCGCTGCCGGGGGTTGAGGCCGAGATCAGGGGGATCGTGCGCAGTGGCAATGGGGCCAAGGCTGCCGACAAATCGGCGGCCTTGGCCGGCGAGGTTTACCTCGACGAAGCGTTCACGGCGCAGCGCTTGAAGGATGTCAGCCAGCGGCAGTTTCCGGTGCTGCATTTCGCCAGCCATTTCCGCTTCAGCCCGGGCACCGAGGTCAATTCATTCCTGCTGCTGGGCGACGGGCAACAGCTGACGCTGGGCGACATCCGCTTGCAGAACTATCGCTTTGACCATGTCGATCTGCTGACCTTGTCGGCCTGCGATACCGGCCTGGGCGGCGGCCGGGATGAGCAAGGTCGCGAGATCGAAGGCTTCGGCGTGATCGCCCAGCAGCAAGGCGCCCGCGCGGTGCTGGCAACGCTTTGGCCAGTAGCTGACCAGAGCACCGCCGCCCTGATGGCCGACATGTACCGCAAGCGCCAGACCCTGCATTTGAGCAAGATCGAAGCCTTGCGCCAGGCCCAGCTCGCCCTGCAGGCCCAGCCGCGCTACCAGCACCCGTTCTACTGGGCGCCGTTCATCTTGATGGGGAACTGGAAATAGCTTGGCAAGCTTGGCCCCGCATTGCGCTGCGCTGCATGGCGGGCTACGGGGTGGAATTTTGTAGCCCGTCATGAGGCCAAAGGCCGGTATGCGGGGCGGTTTGGCACGGTTTTTCCCGCATTGCGCTGCGCTGCATGGCGGGCTACGGGGCGGGTTACCTGGCGGAATTTTGTAGCCCGTCATGAGGCCAAAGGCCGGAATGCGGGACCCTGAAGCAGATCCTGTTACTTCCGGAGCGCTTTGGCGCTGGGTGGCGAAAGGATCAGCCAGACCTGACCATTGACCAACTGCGGCTCAATCCGCTGGCTGGCCAGGTAGTCGAGCACCGCCGGGTCGCCAGCCATTTGCAATTTGATGCGGCCATCAGCTTGCCGCTCGACTTGCGGCGTGACGCCTGCAGCGCGCAGCCCGGCGAGCAACTCGACCAGGCGAGCTTCCGGGTCGTTGACCAACAGCATGGTGGCTTGTTCGCTGCCGCCACGCAGCCTGTCGGCATCCTCGGCACCCAACCAGCCGCCCTGCTGCAGCAAGACTGAAACGCCAAGCAGCAGCGATGCCGCCAAGCCCCAAACCGGCAGTTGCTGCCATAGCGGCGGCTTCATCAAGCCCTCGCGGCGCAAGCGGAATTGCAATTGCTCGAACAGCGCGGCGTCGGCTTGCGGCAGGTCCTGTTCGATCTGCTGGCGGCGCGCCTGCAAGGCCCGGCGCAGAGCCAAGGCCTGCTGATTGCTGGCCTTGTCTGCCGCTGGATCGGCCTGCCCCGCCAAGGCAGCGAGCCAATGGGTGTCGCTCAGATCTTCAGTCGTCATCTTTGCTTCAGCTGCTCAAGAGATCAACGCAATGGGCGATGAAGGGTTGAATTTTTTTACGGCATTGGGACAGGTATTCCTTGGTCGCGGCGATGCTGCGGCCAATCTGAACGCCGATCGCATCAATGCTCAGTCCGTCCATCTGCAGGCCCAGGACGAAAGCGCGCTCAGGCATGGCAGCACTGAACGCGACAAGGCCGGCCGCCACGCAGGCGTCGATGTCCATCGCTGCGCTGCAGACCTGCGGCGCCGCTGTCATTTCGACCAGCTCGGCCCATTTCTCGGGAATGACAGTCACTTCGCGCATGGCCACGCGAGAGTTCTGCTGATGGAAGTCGAGCAGACAGTTGCGGGCGATCTGCCACAACCAGGCTTTGGCCGCCCCACCGCCATTGAAGCTGGCAGCGCTGCGGACGATCTTGACCATGGTGTTCTGCAAGATGTCCCGGGCCTCGTCGGCCGAAGCCCCCTGAGTCGCAAAAAAGCGCAGCATCAGCTGGGCCTGGTCGTAGTACAGCGTCTTGACAGCAGCGTCCCGCGCTTTGCCGCCAATGCAAATGCACTTGATGATTTCTTCTTCGCTCATTCGACCATCGTTTTTCCTGCGCCAATTATCAGCCCCGATTGGCCGCATTTCGTATGTCGCATGCAATAGACAGGTCGACGGGAAAAAGGTCAGGCGTGTTGGCCCCTAAGCTCACGCGTGCAGCCGATAAAGACGCTCGAAAAAATAGATGGAATACTTGATCGAATACAGCACGATCAGCGTGCCAACACAATCTCCAAGCGCCATATAGAACCCGCTTTCAAGGAAATTCCTCGACGGATCTTCAACCAGGAAAAATATATATTTCAGGCCTGTATTGACCGTTGCGGACCACAGCGTCAACTGCAGCAAGTGCTTGCCGGACAGCCCGATTAGATTGAATTCACCATTTAGAAAAACCATGAAACTGCGCAGCGCGAGATAGGGCGCAAAGCCGGAAATAAGCCCGTAAGCCATTGCATTGGGCAAGTTCTCGATGCCTCCCTTCTGCAAGGTCATAAAGGTCGCGGCAACTGCCACTCCTGCAGCGCCGACCGCTCCTAGCAGCATTGCAATCAGCAACCTGACGCCCGCTGGCAACCAGATGTAGTTGGCGCCATAGGCATTGCTGGCGTCAAGGAATTCCAGGTTGATCTCGGAGAAAACGGCATAGACAACTGCCGACCCGATGAAGAACGATATATTTCTCGAATAGTTCATCAGTTGCTCCGCTGGCTATCGCCATTGATGGAAAATCCGGCCAATCCGGCCAATCCGGCCAATCCGGCCAAT
>CAIJIT010000213.1 GCA_903820745.1 uncultured Burkholderiales bacterium | reverse complement strand
GCTTGCGCACCGCATATTGCCGCCAAGCTCGAAGGCCGCAACATTGTTCGCGCCGATCTGCTGGCCGCCGTTCGCTCGGTCGGCGCGCGCGCCGAGGTGACGATTGTCGAAGGCGTTGGTGGTTTTCGCGTGCCCTTGAATCCGGGCTGGGATACCGCTGATCTGGCCGTCGATCTGGGCCTGCCGGTGATCCTGGTCGTGGGTCTGCGGCTGGGTTGCATCAACCATGCGCTGCTGAGCGCCGAAGCGATCCGAGCCCGTGGCCTGAAACTGGTTGGCTGGGTTGCCAATTGCGTCGACCCCGAGATGGCCCATTTGGCCGACAATCTAGAGACTTTGGCTGACCCCGTGCATGGCTTGCAAGCCGAATGCTGGGGCTATGTGCCGCGACTTGTTCAACCCGATCCTGCGGCAGTGGCCGCCCACCTGTCCAGGCAAATGCTGCTGGCATTCATCAAAGCCCAATGAATCAAATCAACACCATCATCCCGACGCGCGACGCAGACCGCCTGAACAACAAGCCATGGACGGTGAACGAAGTCGTGGCCTTGTATGACCTGCCGTTCAACGACTTGATGTTCCGCGCGCAGAACGTGCATCGCGAGCATTTCGATGCCAATGCGGTGCAGTTGTCGACGCTGCTGTCGATCAAGACCGGCGGCTGCGAAGAAGACTGCGCTTATTGCCCGCAGTCGGTGCATTTCGACACCGGCCTGAAGGCCGAAAAGCTGATCCCGCTGCAGGAAGTGCTGGAGGCGGCGCGCGCCGCCAAGGCCAATGGTGCGACGCGCTTTTGCATGGGCGCGGCCTGGCGCTCGCCCAAGCCGCGTCACCTTGAAGCGATTGTCTCGATGGTTTCCGAAGTCAAGGCGATGGGCCTTGAGACTTGTTTGACCGCCGGCATGCTCGGCGATGGCCAGGCTGAAACCTTGCGTGACGCCGGGCTTGATTACTACAACCACAACCTCGATACCTCGCCCGAGTTCTACGGCCAGATCATCACCACCCGCACTTACCAGGATCGGCTCGATACGCTGGACCGGGTACGCAATGTGGGCCTGAAGGTCTGCAGCGGCGGCATCGTCGGCATGGGCGAAACCCGCCGCCAGCGCGCCGGGCTGATCGTGCAACTGGCCAATCTGAATCCCTATCCGGAATCGGTGCCGATCAACAACCTGGTCAAGGTCGAAGGCACGCCGCTGGCCGATGCCGAGCCACTGGATCCTTTCGAGTTCATCCGGTCGATTGCGGTGGCACGGATCACCATGCCTCGCGCGATGGTGCGGCTGTCGGCCGGACGCGAAGAGATGCCTGAAGCGATGCAGGCCTTGTGCTTCTTGGCTGGCGCGAATTCGATGTTCTATGGCGACAAACTGCTGACGACGAGCAACCCGCAGGCTGAGAAGGACAGGGCGCTGCTGGATCGCTTGGGCATGCGTTGCGCAACCGAGGAGAAGTTGGTGTCGCAGAAGGCTGATTGCGACAAGTTGTCGTTTCACGCGCACTGAGGCTGGTTTTGTGGGCATTGTTTTGCCGTTGAGACCGATGCCGGGAGTTCGCCCCGGCGGGCGACCTTCTTTCTTGGGCGTCCAAGAAAGAAGGCAAAGAAACCGCCCCTGCCGCATGGCCCTTCGGGTTCGCTCGGATGCTCAGGTCAGCCGGGCCGCGCCCAACTCACTGCGCTACGCTGCGTTCAAACAAGGGGCGCTAATTCAGTCTTTGAAGTCGCTCCGCGACGCCCGGCAAACCTTCCGCTCCTCGCCCATGCAGAAGGGGAACCCCGGAAAACCTATATGCCTCGCTG
>CAIJIT010000212.1 GCA_903820745.1 uncultured Burkholderiales bacterium | reverse complement strand
CGGTGCGCCACGGGAAACCATCAAGGCTTACGTCGAGGCGCAGCGCGCTTGCTCTGCACCGTAAGCAGCCCTCACGGGCTGCCCCTCTACCTCCCCGCCATGAAGGGCGGGGTTTCTCGGGAATTCCGATGAAAAAGGCCAGCGCAAGGGCTGACCTGAGTCATTCAGTCACAGGGAAAATTTTGGAGGAGAGGGGGGGATTCGAACCCCCGATGCCTTACGGCACGCCTGATTTCGAGTCAGGTACATTCAACCACTCTGCCACCTCTCCCGAATTTACCCTGGAGGGCACCCGCGAATTGATCCGAGAGTGCAGCCCGCAAGTATAGCGAACTTTGACCTTGCAACCGGCGTTCAGACCGCGAGAACTTCCAGACCTCCCATATAAGGGCGCAGCACGGCGGGGACGGTGATGCTGCCATCGGCATTCTGGTAATTTTCCAGCACCGCCACCAGCGCGCGCCCGACCGCCAGGCCCGAGCCGTTCAGCGTATGCACCAACTCGTTCTTGCCCTGCTCGTTCTTGAAGCGGGTCTGCATGCGCCGCGCCTGAAACGCTTCGCAGTTGGAGCAACTGCTGATTTCGCGGTAAGTCTGTTGCGCCGGCACCCAAACCTCGAGGTCATAGGTCTTGGTCGCGCCAAAACCCATGTCACCGGTGCACAGCGTCAGCACGCGGTAGGGCAGGCCGAGCTTTTGCAGAATCGCTTCGGCATGGCCGACCATTTCTTCCAGCGCCGCATAGCTGTTGTCCGGATGCACGATCTGCACCATCTCGACCTTGTCGAACTGGTGCTGCCTGATCAAGCCACGCGTGTCACGACCGGCGCTACCGGCCTCCGAGCGGAAACAGGGGCTGTGTGCGGTCAGCTTGATCGGCAATTGGGCGGCGTCGAGAATTTGCTCACGCACGCTATTGGTCAAGGTAATTTCGGCGGTCGAGATCAGGTATTGCTCCTGCGCGGTCTCATCACCTCCGCGCAGCACCCAGAACATGTCTTCCTTGAATTTTGGCAGTTGCCCGGTGCCCTCCAGCACTTCGCGATTGACGATGTAGGGCGTGTAGCACTCGGTGTAGCCATGCAATTCGGTCTGCGTGTCGAGCATGAACTGGGCCAAGGCCCGGTGCAGCCTGGCCATCTTGCCGCGCAGAAAGCTGAAGCGCGAACCGCTCAGCTTGGCGCCGGTCTCGAAGTCCAGGCCCAGTGGCGCGCCGAGGTCGACATGGTCGCGCGGCTCGAAATCAAAGCCGCGCGGCTCGATTCCGGTCGGGCTCCAGCGGCGCATCTCGAGATTGCCGGTCTCGTCAACGCCGACCGGAACAGTTTCATGCGGCAGGTTGGGCAAGCCCATCAGGATCTGGTTGAGCAGGTCCTGGATTGCATCGAGCCGCTCGGCACCGGCCTTGAGTTCGTCGGCAACACCGCCGACCTCGGTCAACAACGCGCTGGCGTCCCCACCCTTGCCCTTGAGCATGCCGATCTGCTTGGACAAACTATTGCGCTGAGCCTGAAGGTTTTCGGTCTGTATCTGCAGGCTGCGCCGCTCGCTTTCCAGCGCCTTGTAGCGCTCGACGTCGAGAAAGGGTTGCGGGCTCTTGCGCTGATTCAAGCGTTCGACGACAGCGTCGAGATCCTTGCGCAGCAGGCTAATGTCAAGCATCTTCAGTCCTTGGTTATTTATTCAATGCGGAACCGGCAGCGGCGTTGGCCGGCTCGCCCGAACCACGTCAGGAATTGGCCGGATCGGCCTCGGCCATCGCCTTGTCACCCAGGCCCTTTGGCAGGGGAAAGCGCACATGTTCTTCAACGCCGGGCAAGCTGCGCACCGAGGTGGCGCCAAGCGAGCGCAAGCGGCTGATGACCGCTTGCACCAGCAAGTCGGGCGCCGACGCCCCGGCGGTCAGGCCGACGCGTGGCCGGTCTGCCAGCCATTCAGGCTGCAAATCGTCGGCACTGTCAACCATGAAACTTGGCGTGCCGAGCCGATCGGCCAACTCGCGCAAGCGGTTGCTGTTGGAACTGCTGGGGCTGCCAACCACGATCACCACATCGACCTGCGGCGCCATCACCTTGACCGCGTCCTGGCGATTCTGTGTGGCATAGCAGATGTCTTGCTGCTTGGGCTGACGGATCAGCGGGAACTTCAATTTCAACGCCGCCATGATTTCGGCGGCGTCATCGACGCTCAACGTCGTCTGCGTCACGACGGCCAGATGAGCCGGATCCTTAACGCGCAGATGCGCCACATCACCGACCGTTTCGACCAAAAAGATGCCCTCGCTCAACTGGCCCATCGTGCCCTCGACTTCAGGGTGCCCCTTATGGCCGATCATGATGAACTGGTAGCCCTCGCGGTGCAGCTTGGCGACTTCGACATGCACTTTGGTGACCAGCGGGCAGGTCGCATCGAAAACCTGCAGGCCGCGCAAGGCGGCTTCGTGGCGCACTGCCTGGCTGACCCCATGGGCGCTGAATACCAACGTTGCGCCGGTCGGAACTTCGGCGAGGTCTTCGATGAAGATCGCGCCGCGCGCTTTCAGGTCGTTGACGACATACGTGTTGTGGACGATCTCATGACGCACATAGATCGGCATGCCAAATTTTGTCAAAGCCCGCTCGACGATCTCGATCGCGCGGTCGACGCCAGCACAAAATCCACGCGGTTCGGCCAGCACCACTTCATGCGGCTGGATCTGCAAGTTGCCGCCGCTCATCACATCACGCCGATCACTTGAACTTCAAAGCTGACCGGTTGGCCGGCCAGCGGATGGTTGAAGTCGAACAGCATCCAGCCCTCGCCGACCTCGCGCACCAGACCCGCATAGGCCCCGCTGCCATCGGGAGTGGGGAACTGCACCACATCGCCGACGCCATATTGAGCCCCCTCATCGCTGAGCGAATCGAGCAAGCTGTCGCGCACGCGCTGCAGCATGTCGGGATTGCGATCCCCAAACGCCTGGCCAGCAGGCAACTCGAACAGGCTGCGTTGCCCTTCAGCCATGCCGATCAGATAGGCCTCGATGGCCGGCGCCAGTTGCCCGGTGCCGAGCGTCAAGGTGGCCGGTTTTTCAGCGAAGGTGTTGATGAAGTCGGTGCCGTCCGGACCGGCCAGACGGTAATGCAGAGTCAAAAAGGATCCGGCTTGGATGAGGTTCATGGTTGCCATATTCGATAAACTGGCTGGATTTTAAGGCCCGTTCATTCGGCATCATTGACCGCCCTGCCCTCGGCCTTCAGTTCTCTCCCAGACATCAGCCCACCATGCCTCTCGATCAATTACCGATTGACGCTCGTCCGCGCGAAAAGCTTCTCGCGAGGGGCCCGCAGGCATTGGCCGACGCCGAGCTGCTGGCTTTGCTGCTGCGCACTGGCGGCAAGGGTCAGCCGGTGCTGCATCTGGCCCGGGCAATGCTCGACCATCTGGTGGTTGGCGATGGCGAAGTGATCTCTCTGGCCGAGCGCGGACTGGTATGACGAACAAATCCGCTTTGCCGACGCTGCACAGTCTGCAGGATCTGAAAATGCTCAAGCGCGAATTGCTGCAAGCGCGCCTGGCCTTCGAGGCCCGGCGCGAACTGGAAGCCGCCAAGGTCCGCCAGATCGAGCAGGAGCGGCGTATCTTCGAACTCTTTGTCGGACCGGTGACCCTGCTGCCCGGCGACTTGCGTGTACTGCATCAACGTGTGCCAACCAGCATCGAGCCGCGCCAGCGCATCGCCGACGAGCAGCAGGCCTTGCTGCAGACAATGTCAGACGATTTCGATGTCGACTCGCTGCTCGAAACCGACGAAACCCTGTCCTTTCGCCGGCCGCAGATCAGCATCCATGTGGTCAACAAGCTCAGGCGCGGTCACTGGAGTCTGCAAGGCCAGATCGACCTGCATGGCCTGCGCCGCGATCAGGCGCGCGAGGCCCTAGGGAATTTCGTTCAGGACAGCGTGCGCCGCGGCCTGCGCTGCGTGCGCGTCGTCCACGGCAAGGGCAATGGCTCACCCGGGCGCGAACCGGTGCTCAAAGCCAAAGTGCGTGGTTGGCTGGTGCAAAAGCAGGAAGTGCTGGTTTTCGTGCAAGCCCGGGCCAGCGACGGCGGCAGCGGCGCGCTGATGGTGCTGTTGAATGGCAGCGGCGGTTAACGCGGCCTCGGGTTCAACTCCCGGACCGATTGGTTTGTGCCGAAGGTCGTCTTTGCGGGATAAGGCCTCGCGCTGGCCGCTGTCCTTCAGAGGAAAATTTCCTGCAGATCATTGAGGAAATCAAAGCCCAGCGGCGTCGGCGTCAGGCGCTGCGGATCTGCGGCCAGCAGACCGCGCGAACGGGCTGTTGCCAGTTGGGTCGCAATGCTCGACAGCGGCAAACCAGTGCGTTCCAGGTACTGATTCAAGGCCACGCCTTCGCGCAGTCGCAAGGCATTCAGCATGAACTCGAACGGCAGTTCCTTGCGGGTCACCAGGTTCTCGTTCGACACCGCCAAGCCGGCCGCTGCGTTGGCCATATAGGTCGCAGGATCGCGCCAACGCACCTGGCGCAGCACCCGGTGCGGGAAGCTCAGCTTGCTGTGCGCGCCGGCGCCGATGCCGAGGTAATCACCGAACTGCCAATAGTTCAGGTTGTGCGCACAGCGCTGGCCGGGGCTGGCATAGGCCGAAACCTCGTAGCGATCCATGCCCATCGCGCCGCTGCGCGCGGTGATCAGGTCGAGCATCTCGCTGGCCAGATCGCTATCGGGCAGATTCGCCGGCGGCGCCTTGGCAAAGCGGGTATTGGGCTCGATCGTCAGGTGATAGACCGACAGATGCGGTGGTTTGAAAGCCAGCGCCGTGCTCAGTTCCAGGTCCAGTTGTTCCAGCGTCTGCCCGGGCAGGGCATACATCAGATCGATGTTGAAGGTCTCGAAAGCCTGAGCGGCTTCGGCGATCGCCGCGCTGGCCTGAGCGGCGTCATGCACGCGGCCCAGCAACTGCAGCTTGGCATCGTCAAAACTCTGCACGCCAATCGACAAGCGCGTCACACCGGCGGCGCGAAAGCCCTTGAAACGGTCGGTCTCGAAGGTGCCGGGGTTGGCTTCCAGCGTGATCTCGCAGCCCGGCGCCAGCGGCAAGCGTGCGCGCAGGTCAGAGATCAGCTCGCCGATCTGTTCGGGGGCAAACAAGCTGGGCGTGCCGCCGCCGATGAAGATGCTGACAACCGGCCTTCCCCAGACCAGGGGCAAGGCCGCTTCAAGGTCCGCGCGCAAGGCCGCCAGATAGGCGCGCGCAGTTGCCAACGGCAACTCTTTGCCCATTGCCGGCAACTGGTGCGAGTTGAAATCGCAATAAGGGCATTTGCGCAGACACCAGGGCAGGTGCACATACAGCGCCAGCGGCGGCAGCGCGGCCAGACTCAGGGTACCGGCGCGCATCATCTGCTGCAATTCAGCCAAGGTGCCAGACCTCGCGCATCTGCTGCACCAGCGCCGCTGCAGCGATCGCCCGGTGGCTGCAGCGGTTCTTCTCCTCGGCGGTCATCTGCGCCACGCTGCGATCCATCGCCGGGATGAACATCAAGGGGTCATAGCCGAAGCCGCCTTCGCCCAGCGGCGCTGGCAAGATTCGGCCTTGCCAGCGCCCCATCGCGATCAGCGGCTCGGGGTCGGCCGCGCTTTTTACCGCGACCAGGGCGCAGACGAAACGGCCAGCGCGCTGCGTGGACAAATTGAAGGCGGCCAGTTGCTCGAGCAGCACGCGGTTGTTATCGGCATCGGTCTTGGGCTGGCCGAACAGCGTCGCGTAGCGCGCCGACAGCACACCCGGCGCACCGGCCAAGGCTTCGACCACCAGACCGGAATCGTCGGCCAACGCGGGCTGGCCGCTCAGCGCAGCCGCGTGGCGCGCCTTGGTCAAGGCGTTTTCGACAAAGCTGCCGAAAGGCTCCTCCGCCTCGGCGATGCCCAGCGAGCCTTGCGTCACCAGGTTGACGCCGAGCGGTGCAAACAAGGCTTGCAACTCGGCCAGCTTCTTCGCATTGTTGGAAGCCAGCACGACCGTCATCGGCAAGCCCATGCTCAAAGTCCCAACGCTTCGCGCTGCGCGGTGAACAGCTCGCCAATGCCTTTTTCAGCCAGGTCCAGCAAGGCGTTCATTTCGGCCCGGCTGAATGCCTGGCCTTCGGCCGTGCCCTGCAGTTCGACAAAACCGCCACCTGCGGTCATCACCACATTCATGTCGGTGTCACAGCTCGAGTCTTCGGTGTATTCGAGGTCCAGCAAGGGCACGCCGCCGAGCATGCCAACCGAAATCGCCGCCACCGCGCCGCGGATCGGCGACTGCGTGATCTTGCCCTGCGTCAGCAGCCAGCTGACTGCGTCATGTGCCGCGACGAAAGCGCCGGTGATTGCTGCCGTACGGGTGCCACCGTCAGCCTGCAACACATCGCAGTCGAGGGCGATCGTGCGCTCGCCGAGCAAACCCAGATCAAAGACACAGCGCAGCGAGCGACCGATCAAGCGCTGGATTTCTTGCGTGCGGCCACTCTGCTTGCCGCGCGCGGCTTCACGGTCGCTGCGTGTGTGGGTGGCGCGCGGCAACATGCCATATTCAGCCGTCACCCAACCCTGGCCCGAGCCGCGCTTGTGCGGTGGCACTTTCTCTTCGACCGACGCAGTGCACAGGACCTTGGTCCCGCCAAACGCGACCAGTACCGAACCTTCGGCATGGCAGGTGTAATGGCGCTGGATCGTCACCGGGCGCATCGCATTGGCAGCGCGGCCGGAGGCGCGCAGCATTGTTGTTTCAGCAGTCATCATTACCTTTGTTGCATGGGCTTGCGGCGCGGATCGCGCCCGACCAGGGGCACATTGTCGCAGCGCTGCTTGCCCGGACTGCCGGGACTCGGACGACCGGCTCAGGCCAGCAATTGCTGACTTTCAATCGGCTGGCTGCCGCGCAGCGCAGATCTCTGACGCAAGGCCTGCTGCAATTCAGCCACGTTCTGCGGCCTTGCCAAGGGGTCGAGCGCCATGCACCAACGGGTGATTTCGAGCAGATTGGCAGAGTAGACCTGGCGCAGTCGCGACAAGCTCTGGTCCAGACGGTCATGATCAAGACGTTGCGGTAGATCGCTCGGTGGATAGCCCTGCATGCAGGCATAGATGCAGGCGCCGAGCGCATAGAGATCGGTCCAAGGGCCCAGCAAGGCGCCGCGCTGGTACATCTCGGGTGCAGCGAACCCCGGCGTGTACATCGGTCGGACGAAATTGGCCTCCTGGTTGAAGACCTCGCGGGCGGCGCCAAAATCCAACAGCACCGCCCGGTTGTCATCGGTGATAAAGACATTGGCCGGCTTGATGTCCAGGTGCAGCATGCCATGCTCATGCACGCTGGCCAGGCCGGCCAAGATCTCTTCACACAGGCTGCGGATCGTGGCCTCGCGCAACACCCGGGCGCCTTTGACCTCGCGCGCAGCGACGATGAATTCCTGCAAGGTGTCACCTTGAAGATAGTTCATCACCATGTAGACGGTGTCGTTCTCGCGCAGAAAATTCAGCACCGAGACCACGCCAGGATGAGTGATCTGCGCCAAGGCGCGGGCCTCTTCAAAGAAACTTTTCAAGCCGAGGCGGTAAAGCGGGAGCTTGTCGGGGGCGACCTGCGGCGTCAATTCACCGGGCGCGCGCACCGCCAGCGATGCGGGCAGGTACTCCTTCAAGGCAACCTGCTTTTGCACCGCGTGTTCGGCCAGATAAACGATGCCGAAGCCGCCGGTCGCAAGCCGCTTGACGATCTGATAGTCGCCAACCCAGGTGCCCGGCGGCAAGGGCGCTGGCTTTGACATAATCTGGCCTTGTTCTCTTCACCGGACGCTCGATGCCAGTCTACAGCATGACGGGATATGCCAGCGCCAGCTCGCAAGCCCAAGCCCCCATTGACGCCAGCACGGCACCCCAGGCCAACGTCACGGTCGAGCTGCGCTCGGTCAACAGCCGTTTTCTTGATATCAGCTTTCGCATGCCCGACGAATTGCGCAGCCTGGAGCCGGCGTTGCGCGACCTGCTCAGTGCCAAACTGAAGCGCGGCAAGATCGAGCTGCGCATCAACACCCACAAGGACAGCGAAAACAATTGGCCGCAACCGCAGGCCGAGCAGCTGAGCCGCTTGTCCAGACTCGAAGGTCAGGTGCAGAACTGGTTGCCCAAAGCCCAACCCTTGTCGGTCCATGAGGCGCTGCAATGGTGCAAAGGTGGTGGCAATACGGTTGAAAAACTCGATGAAGCCACGCTGGCAGCAGCCAGGGCCTGCCTCGGCGGCCTGCTCGAGGCGCGCGAAAGAGAGGGCGAAAAACTCTCCGCCGTGCTGCTCGAAAGGATCCAGCGCTTGCGCGAATTGGCCAGCGCCGCTGAACCGATGGTGCCTGCCGTCGTGGCACGCCAGCAGCAGCGTTTCCTGGAACGTTGGCAAGAGGCCTTGGCTGCCAGCGGCGCCGGGCAGTCGATCCCGCAGGAGAGCCTGCGCGAGCGCGCGCTCAACGAAGCGGCAGCTTATTCGATCCGCATCGACGTGGCCGAAGAGCTGGCGAGGCTGCGCGCCCACCTGGAAGAAATCGCCCGGTTGCTGCAAAAAGGCGGCGAGCTCGGCAAACGCCTGGACTTCCTGATCCAGGAACTGGCACGTGAAGCCAACACGCTGGGGTCGAAAGCGGCAGCGCTGGAGTTGACCAATATTGCGGTGGAGATGAAGGTCGCCGTAGAGCAGCTGCGCGAACAAGTGCAAAACATCGAATAAGGGCGTCCATGGAATATCCCGGCAATCTTTTCGTCGTCGCCGCCCCCAGTGGCGCGGGAAAGTCGAGCCTGGTCAAGGCGCTGCTCGAACTTGACGCCAGGCTCGCGGTGTCGGTTTCGCACACCTCGCGCAAACCACGCGGCCAGGAGCAAGACGGGCGCGAATATGCCTTCGTCGGCGCAGAGGAATTCCGCGCGATGGCGGACCGGGGTGAGTTCTTCGAATGGGCCGAAGTCCATGGCAACCTCTACGGCACCTCGCGCAGCGCGATCGAAGCGCGCATGCTCAATGGCGAGGATGTGGTGCTGGAAATTGATTTCCAGGGCGCCTTGCAGATCAAGCAATTGTTCGCCTATGCCGTGCTGGTCTTCATCCTGCCGCCGAGTTGGGAAGAATTGGCGCAGCGCCTGGAGCGCCGTGGCGACACCGCGGCCGAGGTGATCGCGCAGAGGATGGCCAACGCAAGGATCGAGGTGGCGCAGGCCCAGCATTTCGATTTTGTCGTTGTCAATGCCGTCTTTGACACCGCTGTTTTCGACCTCAAAGCAATAGTTCATGCGCAGCGGTTAAAATATGCGACTCAGCGCAGAAACCGCTCTGCTGTTTTTCGCGCTCTCGATCTACCCTGAACACAAATACTGGAACTCCACATGGCCCGCATCACTGTCGAAGACTGCCTGATCAAGATCCCCAATCGTTTCCAGTTGGTGCTTGCCGCAACGTACCGCGCCCGCATGCTGAGCCAGGGTCACACACCCAAGATCGAGAGCAAGAACAAGCCAGGCGTGACCGCGCTGCGCGAAATCGCTGCCGGTGAAATCGGCATCGAGATGCTGCGCAAGGTACCGGTCTGACCCCGGAAAATCCGGTTTCGATCAAGACAAAGGACGCCGCAGGCGTCCTTTTTCACGCCCCGGGATCGGTGCGGCCAGGCCCCGATCGGCGTGATCGGTTAAATTCAGGCTATGGGCCTTAGAAATTTCGCTGTCACACATCTGCCTGCGGCCCTGACGGGACTGCCGGGCCTGCGCAGGGCGGCCGATCCGACAGCGGCCGAGGCGGCATCGTTCGACGCTTTGGTGCACAGGCTCGACTACCTGTCCAAATCGGACATCAAACGCGTCCGCGACGCCTACAAATTCGCCGACGAAGCCCATCTGGGCCAGTTCCGCGCCAGCGGCGAGCCCTACATCACCCACCCGCTTGCAGTTGCTGGCTTGTGTGCCGATTGGCGGCTTGACGCCCAAGCCATCATGGCCGCGTTGATGCATGACGCGATGGAAGACTGCGGCATCACCAAGACCGAGTTGATCTCGCGCTTCGAAGCGCCCACTGCCGAACTGGTCGACGGACTGACCAAACTCGACAAGTTGCAGTTCTCCACCAAAGTGGAATCGCAGGCCGAGAATTTTCGCAAGATGCTGCTGGCGATGGCGCGCGATGTCCGCGTCATCCTGATCAAGTTGGCCGACCGTTTGCACAATATGCGCACGATGGAGGCGATGGCGCCGACCAAACGCCAGCGCATCGCCAGGGAAACACTGGACATCTATGCACCGATCGCACATCGGCTGGGGCTCAACCAGATCTACCGCGAATTGCAGGAGTTGTCGTTCTGTCACCTCAGCCCTTGGCGCCATGCAGCCCTGTCCAAAGCCATCGCCAGAGCACGCGGCAACCGCCGGGATCTGGTGCAAAGGATCGAACGCGATGTCGTCAAGGCCTTCAGTTCGGCCGGGGTGAAGGTCGAAGTCGAGGGCCGTGAAAAAACGCTCTACTCGATCTACCAGAAGATGCGAGAAAAGCACCTGAGTTTTGCCCAGGTCAGTGACATCTTCGGCTTTCGCATTGTCGTGGCCGATCTGCCGAATTGCTATATGAGCTTGGGCGTGCTGCATCAGCTCTACAAGCCGCAACCTGGCCGCTTCAAGGATTACATCGCGATCCCCAAGCCCAACGGCTACCAGTCGTTGCACACGACTTTGGTCAGCCCGCTGGGCACCGCCGTTGAGTTCCAGATCCGTACCGAAGCCATGCATCTGGTGGCAGAAACCGGCGTTGCCGCGCATTGGATGTACAAGAAGAGCGGCAGCGCCAAGAGCTCGCAGCCGCTGGGCTCGGGATGGTTGCAGTCCCTGATCGACATCCAGGACGAGACCCGCGACGCGAATGAATTCCTGGAGCATGTCAAGATCGACCTGTTCCCCGATGCGGTCTATGTCTTCACGCCACAGTCCAAAATCATGGCTCTGCCCAAGGGTGCGACGCCGGTCGATTTTGCCTATGCGATCCACTCCGATGTCGGCGACCATTGCGTCGCGGCCAAGGTCAATGGCGAGGCGGTACCCTTGCGCACCACCCTGCGCAGCGGCGATGTGATCGAGGTCGTCACAGCGGCTGGCGCCAGGCCCAACCCGGCCTGGCTGAGCTTTGTCAGCACCGGAAGGGCGCGCTCAAAGATCCGCCATTTCCTGAAAAACCTTGAGCAAGGTGAGTCGCGCGATCTGGGCGAGAAGATGTTGTCGCAGGCTTTGCGCGCCGAAGGCATGGTGCTGCCCAGCCTCGACGACGAGGACGACGATGCCGCCAGAGTCTGGCAGCGGCTCGCATTATGGGCAGGCTGCGATCATGCCGACGAGTTGCTGGTCGAAGTCGGACTGGGTCGCAAAATCGCCACCATCGTGGCCAAAAAATTGTCACGCCTGCTGACCGAACAAGGCCAACGGCCCGATGCCGTGCTGCTGAGCATGGGACGCTTCGCCGTCGACAACCCGATGGCACAAGGCCAGGTCACGCTTGACGGCAGCGAAGGCGCTTCGGTGCGGCTGGCAACCTGCTGCAGGCCGATTCCAGGCGACGACATCAAGGCCTATCTCGGGCGCGGTGAAGGCCTCTTGGTGCACACCGCCGAATGCCAGGTCGGGCGCAAATTGTTCCAGCGTGACAGCGAACATTGGATCGCCGTCAACTGGGCCGAAGAGCCAACCCGCAGCTTCGAAGCCGCCGTCTCGCTGCTGCTGACCAACGGCAAGGGCGTGCTCGGCCAGGTCGCGTCAGCCGTCAGTTCGGCCGAAGCCGACATCACACACATTTCGATGAGCGATGAGTCGCAATTGCGTGAAACGGTCGAGATCGACTTGCTGCTGTCGGTGCGCGATCGCCTGCATCTGGCCGATGTGTTGCGCACCTTGAAGCGCGCACCTTCCGTGCTGAAGGTCGGTCGCGTCAAGGCCTGAGGCTGGGGGTTGGATAAGTTACCGCCAGCACTTCGATATGCTCGACGCCGCCGGGCGTCAGCAACTGTACTTCGTCGCCGACGCGGGCTTTCAGCAGCGCACGCGCCATTGGGGCGATCCAGCTGACCTCGCCAGCCAGACTGTCCGACTCGTCGATGCCCTTGATCGTGATGGTTCGTTCTTCATCGCGCAAATTGACATAGGTGACGGTCGCACCGAAGAAGATCTGCTCGCTGCCATGATGGATGCTCGGGTCGACGACCTCGGCGATGTCCAGCCGCTTGGTCAGAAAGCGCAGCCGCCGGTCGATTTCACGCAGCCTCTTTTTGCCGTACAGATAGTCACCGTTCTCCGATCGGTCGCCATTCTTGGCGGCCCAGGAAACGATCTCGACGATTTTCGGCCGTTCCTCATCAAGCAAGCTCATAAATTCCCCGCGCAGGCAGGCATAGCCTTCGGGCGTCATATAGTTGCGCGTGCCAGCAGGTATGGCGGGAACCGCCAGTTCCTCGTCGTCGTCGGAGTCGCTTTCCTTGGTGAATGCTTTGCTCATGCCGGTATTGTCTCGCCATCACCGGATCAGGATTTGACATCTTCCCCGCCCTAAAGGGCGGGGATTCCCTCTACAGGGGCTGCATGTCCGCAGCCGGCTCTGAACTTTGACAGGATATTGCGAGCAGCGTTCACATCACGATCATGCAAACTCTCACACCCCCAGCAGGTCCATGGCCTTAT
>CAIJIT010000211.1 GCA_903820745.1 uncultured Burkholderiales bacterium | reverse complement strand
TGCAGGCCATCATTGCCGTCGGCTTCAAGATTGAAAACGAGCGCAGGCCGATTGCACCGCGAGCACGCGACCAAGACCGATGTGCGCATCATCGACTTTGTCGATACCGGCCACCCAGCGCTGCTGCGGATGTGGGATAAGCGGCAGCGTGGTTATCGGGCGATGGGGTATCGACTGGGCTCGGATGACTCAAGTGACTTCTGACTTGTCAGTGGTATGAAAACTTACTTTCATTCTTGCGGGCCAAATTAAAGAATGGTTTAATGTGATTGTTCAAATCAAAGCTTGCTTTCAATGACCCGAACCACCGGCACCTACGCGATTTCGACGACTCTGGGCGAGTCGGTGCGGGCGTTCGTACCTTATGCCTTGCCCCCGGCTGCCCCTGCCTTGTCAGCCTCGGTGTTCGCTGACCGCAATCGCCAGGCAGAACTTGCGCTCGCACGTTTAAGTGGGGTGTCAGGGTTGGTGCCATCGGTGGACTGGCTGCTGTACAGCGCCATCCGCAAGGAAGCCTTGCTCACTTCCCAGATTGAAGGCACGCAGGCCACGCTGACCGACTTGTTCGACGAAGAGGCTGGTTTCAAGGTCAGCAACACTGACGACGTCGAAGAAGTGACGAACTACCTTCGAGCCTTCCGCTGGGTTCAGGCGCAACTGCGTGACCCCAAAGGGCTGCCCATCAGCGTACGGCTGCTGTGCGATGCCCATCGGCGGCTGCTTGATGGCGCGCGAGGCGCTGGGAAGCAGCCTGGTGAACTGCGTCGGTCGCAAAATTGGATTGGCGGAACACGTCCTGGCAACGCCCTGTTTGTGCCGCCGCCACCAGAGCGAGTGGCCGAATTGCTGGCCGATATGGAGAGGTTCATTCACGATACAGCGGCGGATTTGCCTCCCTTGGTGAAAGTGGCGCTTATCCACGCCCAGTTTGAAACCATCCACCCCTTTCTTGACGGCAACGGGCGCATCGGACGCCTGCTCATCACGGCTTTATTCGAATTTTGGGGGGTACTGTCGGAGCCCTTGCTGTATGTCAGCGCTTATCTCAAGCAGCATCAGGCTGAGTATTACCGCCGCTTGTCGGCCATTCGTACCGACGGCGACTGGGAATCCTGGGTGGCCTTCTTTTTGGAGGGGGTGGCAAGCGCCGCTGGCGATGCAGAGAAAACCATCATTGAAGTCGCCAGCCTCCTTGCCTCTGACCGTAAACGACTGTTGCAGTCACTCAAGGCGAGTCCGACCAGTTATCGGCTGTTCGAGATGTTGCCGGTGATGCCTCGCTTCACCATTGAACACGTTCGCCAGCAATTGGGTACTAGCTTTCCCACCGCAACAGCTGCCGTGAAGGTGTTGGTGGACCTAGGCATCGCGGTGGAAATGACGGGCCAGAAAAAGAACCGCAGCTTCAGCTACCAAGCCTACGTTGAAGTGCTATCCCGATGACCAAGTCAAATTCCATAATCCTATTTAGCGGGGAACTGGCTGCGTTTCAGCGGTACTGGGGAGGGGGTAGAAATCTCTACGTCCCATGTTCAAAGTTGCGTGCGCCTTGCATCCCATCCCGATCCGCGCTGCACAAAATCGCGTTGAGTTATGCAGAGCATCCTTAGCGGTTTCCTGAAACTGTGGGACCGGGATGTGCTGCAGGACGCAGGCAGGGTGATGGCAGAAATCGCCAAGGCGCAGGCCGAAAGTGAATTTGAAAAATGCCGCATCGTGCAGGACCGGCTGTTCGCGAGTGACTTTGATCGGGTGATCAAGCAAATTGAGTCTGGCAGCCAACCCGACATCGCAAAGTAACAGCGGCTATGCCCACGAAGACGAACAAGCCGAGTTGAATCGACGTCAAAACCAAGCTCGTGGACTTCGATCACGCTGGTTTGCTCGGCTCGACAGTAATGCAGGCGGCGCGAACCCCGACCGACTTCAACTCGGCAGCGCGAAACCCATCTGGCCGAGCGTGTCAGCCACCAGTTCGAGCCGCAGCAGCGGGCTCTCGAGCGCCATGAAACGCTGCTTGAGTTCCGGGTTCAGCGGCAGCATCTCGCACCAGCGGTTGGCGATCCAGCCGCAGTCGTCCCATTGGTAGGGCTGGGCAATCGGCATTGTGGCGCCCGCCTGCGTGGGGTTCTCGCTGATGCTCTGTTCGATCTTGCGGACCAGGTCCTGAAGCGCTTCGCGGGTGAAATGCAGGTCGGCGGGCAGCGGCAAGGCGATGTCAGCGTCGACCAGTTCGACATCGCCGACCCACAAGCCGAACTTGCGCTGCGAACTGCGAATAATACGAAAGCGCTGTGTGCCAATGCAGCGGATCAACATCAGCCCGGCTTGGGGCCGCTGCAATGATTCGATGCTTGCCAGCGTGCCGACCAGGAAGAACGCCTCATGGGCGAAGCCATCGCCGCCGGGTTCGGCACCGGGGTCAGACCGGCGCACCTCGCTGCCTTGGCTCAGGCAGACGACCCCGAAAGGCTGAGCGGCCTCGTGACAGCGCCTGATCATGTCGAGGTAGCGCACCTCGAAGATCCGCAGCGGCAGCAAGCCGCCAGGAAACAGCAGGCTTTGCAAAGGGAATAGCGGCAAGTCCAGCATCGGTATCTTCATCCCGACATAGTAATTCGGCAACATCGTGCTGTCGCCTCGCCGCCGACCAAGCCCCCGATTCAGGCAGGGCTGAAGCGCTGTTGCAGATAGCTGATGATCTTGCCCGAATCATAGAGGAACTCGCTGTTGCCGTCCTTGTCGGTGATCCTCAGGCAAGGCACCTTGAGTTGCCCGCCAAGCTGGCCCAGTTGTTCACGCAGCGCGCCCGGCGGCTGCGCATCGAGCCGCTCGATCGGCAGCGCCAGCCGGCGCATCTCCTGGCGCACCTTCATGCAAAAAGGACAGGTCTTGTAATGGAACAAGGCCAGCTTCTCGCATTGCCGGTTGACCTCGGCCTGCAAAG
>CAIJIT010000210.1 GCA_903820745.1 uncultured Burkholderiales bacterium | reverse complement strand
GACACCTACCGTCAAGCCATCCGCCGCAAGCTGCGCGCCTACCACGTTCACGTCCAGCTCGGCTGCATCGCTCAAGGGCTATTGCAGCACCTGTCCATCAATCACACTGCTGAGGTTTGGCGCTGCTTTCGCAGTTGGCTGCGCACCATGAATCCGGCCATGCCGCCCTCCGAGTTGATCGTAGCCAATGCACTGCGCTCCACCCTCCCGGTATTTTTCTCGGTTCCCGCTTTTGCACCTGACCTCGCGAAAATCATGCGCAAATACCGTCGCCATGACCCGCCACCTGATAACGAGCGCATGGCAGCATGAACGCTACCGGAGAACTGGGCACTGTCCAGTTAGCCACTCAATACTCCTTGAACAATACTGAATGGCGGTCCTCCCTTTGATGGATGCCCTCAGCGTCAGATGTCTGTCACGGGATGATTCCGAACCTGATCTTGGTCTTGATGCTGGATAGCCAGTCGTTCCGGTATTGCGAGACAAGCGCATCTAGATTGCCCCGGCCAACGCCCGCCTTGCGGGCCAGATCTTCCAGCGATGTCATGCTGTCGAGCCAACCCAGTCCATGCGACGCCACCAGCGCAGCCTTGTCCGCTGTGGTGACGACAATGACCTGAGAGGGCAGCAATTTGTTGGCGAACAGCCAGGCAAAAAGATGTTTCTCACCATCGTCGAGCGTGCTGCACGCTGGGTTGCTCAGAACCAAGGTGGCGAGTTCCATGCGGGTGACCGAATGTTGCGCAGCAAGACCCGCATTCAGGACGACTGGCGGAACCGCAACGTGACGTGGGTTCGCCGGGATTGCCGGTCAGCGTTTCCTCAACGCACTTCTCGACCGTCTCAATGGCGAAGTGATTGCTGATGGCTGTCCAGCACCCCGTGCGGAACGATTCGAGAATGACATTTGTGTCCGCGAATACCCGGATTTTCGGCATAAGCTGCTCACCTCACAGCTCGAAAGGTGCAGTGAGGTCGTACTGGGCAAACAGCTCGGTCAACCCGCCTAATCCCAGACCCATCGCCTTGGCCGCTTTACGGGCCGACAGCCTTCCGTTTTCCAGGGCCTCGTGAAGCATCTTCACGAACGTCGAGGAGAACCTCTTTGGTGGACCCGACACCGATGACCGCTGCTTTTCTTGCGAAAGACTGCGCCGCGTGTCGTCACCAATAAGCTTGAGGCTGAACAATCTCCATGCCAACGTGACAGGGGCAACCCGCAGCAGGGCCGCGACTTCACAGAGATGTGCGATATCGTTGATGCGATCGTGTTCAATCAATTTTTCGAGCGATGCACTAGGCATCAGCAGTGTGGCGGCGAAGCTGTTTGCCAACTGCTCAATGCGCTTGCCCTTGCTGCGATCCTCAATGGAATTCGATTCTCGGTGCTCAGGCTTCATTGCATCCCAGGTCAACGCATGGAATAGCTCGTGAGCCAAATCAAAAAATCTACGGGCTTCGCTCTCATTCCGATTGATCAA
The DNA here is from genome assembly GCA_903820745.1 of uncultured Burkholderiales bacterium. GTDB lineage: Bacteria > Pseudomonadota > Gammaproteobacteria > Burkholderiales > Burkholderiaceae_C > Paucibacter_A. The sequence continues at coordinate 2,121 of CAIJIT010000210.1, read as the reverse complement.
AATGACGCCCATCTCCTCAAGGTGGCAGGTTGCGCCGGATATGGACTGGCCATCACCTGCATCGACCGTATCGACAAACAGCACTGGGATATCCAACTCGCGCTCAATCTTGTCGATCAGGCTTTCGGCCGGAATGACGCCCAGATCAAGCTCAGCGACAAGACTCTCCGCGCGCTCCTGGGCATCCTCATACGACGACTGGGCGGATAACCGCAACGCGCGCTTGAGCACACTTGTCCGACTGTCCCGTTGCTCGCGCAGCCATCGAAGCATTCCAATCCACTGGCCAGCCTTGAGCTCAAACCCGTCTAGACTATCTTCCGAAACCTCGGGTGCGGTGCGCCAAGAAAACTGCGCCTCACCAGCGACGGCAAACGGATCGATGAAGAACTCAATGTCGCGGTCGAGCAAGTCGGACAGCGCAAGCATCTCTTCCGGCTTGAGGGCGCGCTTGCCATTTTCAATGCCTGAGACCGACTGGCGGTCGTTGAGACCTAGACCCTGGGTCAACTGATCCTGCGTCCAGCCCTTCGCCTCGCGCGCCGCTTTTACGCGGTAGCCGATCAGCTTTTGCGAGATTTTTTCGAGCATGACTGTGACCTCCTAAACCGGCATTGTATTCTTGCAAAGTCTGATAAGCAAGAAAATATTGCCTTTTTGTAATTGCATGATTTCGAATTACCCTGCATTGCCATCCTGTTCGGAGGTTCACGATCAATATCCCTGACGGTTGCAATTCCCTGGATCCGTCATGACAAACCTCGAACTCCCCCCCTCCGGCAGAGATGTCTGCCACCGCCCGCGCAGGTGAAATCACCGCCATCCTTGCGGCCACCGTCGTCCGCGCCTTCGTCGCAGAAGAGCTAAAACAGAGAAAAGTTGGCCTTGGCTTCCTGCCCAACCAGCGCGTTCATACAACCCCCTATCAAATGGAGAAGTTGTGATGAACGAGAAACAAGCAACGGTCGCAGCGCAGATCACCGATCTGTCCTGCATGCCAATGGCAGACCTCTGGTCATTGTGGGATCGATACTTTCCACGCCGTCCGGACCACCCGAACCGCACCCACATTGAGTCCCGGATCGCGTACAAACTGCAGGAGCAGGCCTTTGGTGGACTAGCGCCGGAAACGAAGCAGCGACTCGAGACCATTGGCGCAAAGCACTCCAAAATCAAGCTACGGACCAAGCCTCGGGAATTCGAATTTACGCCCGGCACGATCCTGCTGCGTGAATGGGGTGAGCGGGAACACCGAGTCACGGTTACCGCCGACGGCCTGTTTGACTACGAGGGGCGTGGCTTTAAGAGCCTGACCGCCGTGGCACGGCAGATCACCGGCACGCACTGGAGTGGCCCGATGTTCTTTGGCCTGGCTGGAAAGCGAGGTGCGAAATGAGCGATGTCGCAACAACAAGCCACGCAAGCGCTGCGCCGTCTACTGCAGGGTATCGTCAGACGAGCGCCTTGACCAGGAATTCAATTCAATTGATGCGCAAAAGGAGGCTGGCCACGCTTACGTCGCCAGCCAGCGCATTGAGGGGTGGATTCCGGTTGCTGACGACTACGACGATCCAGGCTTTTCCGGCGGCAACACTGAGCGCCCAGGATTGAAGCGCCTGCTGGCCGACATTGAGCGCGGACTGGTCGACATTGTTGTCGTCTACAAGATCGACCGCCTGACTCGCAGTCTTGCCGATTTCTCCAAAATGGTCGAAGTGTTCGAGCGCCAGGGCGTGTCGTTTGTGTCGGTCACCCAGCAATTCAACACGACCACATCCATGGGCCGACTGATGCTCAACGTGCTGCTGTCCTTTGCCCAGTTTGAGCGCGAGGTGACTGGCGAGCGCATCAGGGACAAGATTGCAGCCAGCAAACGCAAGGGAATGTGGATGGGCGGCATTCCACCGATTGGCTATGACGTTGCCAATCGGCGTCTAATCTGAAGTTCCAACTGGCAATGGACGAATTCCCCTTATAAATCAAGCGGTAGCTTGAATTCCGAGGTTGAGTTTCTGTCTACGGTCTGATGCTATCGATGAGCGCGAGCGCGCGTTTTTGGGCGGGCTCAGCGGTGGTCGTGAGCTCGAAGGTGGTGCCGTTATCGTTTGCACCAGGTGTTCG
>CAIJIT010000209.1 GCA_903820745.1 uncultured Burkholderiales bacterium | reverse complement strand
ACTCGATCACAACGTTGCGCTTTCAACTGGGCGTCGCCCTCGCGATCGCACTGGGCCATTGTCCGCATTGCAGCTCAGTGAACCTCCGTCTACGTTTGTGACACAGTAAGACTAGGGATGGTCTGAATAACTCAGACTGAAGTCGGTTATTGGCGTGAAGTTGGCCTGATCGCCGGTCATTTCATCGGCCGGTCGATAAATCTCACTGATTCTTGGTGCATTTGCACCGCTTTTCGGCCCTTTTGAGGCCGTAGCGCCCTTTTCGGGCGGTCTCATGCCCCGATTCCTAATAGTTTTCCACGGGCCATCCATAAGTTGGACAGCGCGAACAGCGTCACCAACTGCGCCGTGTTCTTCTTCAAGCCGCGGTAGCGGACCTTTATAAATCCAAACTGGCGTTTGATAACCCGGAACGGATGCTCTACTTTGGCTCGGATCCCAGCCTTGGCTTTCTCGATCTTTTCAGTCAGCGCGTCGCGCTTGTTTTCCAGATCCAGCGCTGCCCGCTTGCCTGGGCGCATCGCGATATGCCAGAGGACTTCTTTCTTGGCATCGGGCCGGTTTTCAATGCCCTGGTAGCCGGCGTCTCCGTACTCTTCTTCTTCCTGCCCGTGCAGCAAACTGTTGCCTTCGGTGACATCGCTTACATGGGCGGCCGTACCGCGCACGGTGTGCACCAAACCAGATTCACTGTCCACGCCGATGTGCGCCTTCATGCCAAAGTGCCACTGGTTGCCCTTTTTGCTGGAGTGCATTTCCGGATCGCGCTTCTTGTCTTTATTCTTGGTCGAACTGGGTGCTGCAATGATGGTGGCGTCCACGGCCGTACCGGCCTTGAGCAGCAACCCTTTTTGAACCAGCAACTCATTGACGACTGCCAGGATTTGCTCGGCTAGCTTGTGTTTTTCCAGGCGGTGGCGGAATCTCAAAATGGTTGATTCATCGGGCAGGCGTCCAAATGCATCCAACTGGGCAAACTCACGATAGATCGGCGTATCGAAGAAGGCCTCTTCCATGGCCAGGTCACTCAAGGTGAACCATTGCTGCATGAAGTGAGTCCGCAACATCGCTTCCAGGGAAAAGGGTGGCCGGCCCGTGTGGCCTTCCGGATAAAACGGCGTGATCATCTCAACGAGCGCCTTCCAAGGAACAACCAATTCCATCTGTTCCAAGAACTCGCATTTGCGTGTTTTCCTGGTGCTGAGAATCATGTCAAAGGATGCTTGTTTCATAGAGAGAATTATGCTTTTCGAAGCTTACACCTACCTCACAAAACATGTACTTATGCAGGATTTCCCTAGAGCAGGTTCAGCTTCCTGGCAGATTCTGCCAACTCGGCGCGGAAGTCGGGGTGCGCGATCGAGATCAGCTCTTGTGCTCGCTGCTTGGCCGATTTGCCGCGCAGCTGCGCGACGCCGAATTCGGTCACGACATAGTTGATGTCGTTCTTGCTGGTCGACACATGGGTACCCGGCGACAGCACCGGCACGATCCGCGTGATGCTGTCGTCCTTGGCGGTTGAAGGCAGCACGATGAAGGCCTTGCCACCGCGCGAGCGATTCGCGCCGCGAACGAAGTCGGACTGCCCGCCGGTGCCGGAATAAGGCCGATGCCCCAGGCTTTCGGATCCGCATTGACCGAGCAGGTCGATCTGCAAGGTTGCGTTGATCGCGACCAGATTGTCATTCTTGCCGGCCAGATAAGGGTCGTTGGTGAAATCAGCCGGATGGATTTCCAGCGCCGGATTGCGGTCCATGAACTGGTAAAGCTTGCGCGAGCCGAGCGCGAAAGTAGCGACCATCTTGCCGGGTAGATAGTTCTTCTTGCGGTTGGTGACAGCGCCGCTTTCGATCAGACTGAGGATGCCGTCGCCGATCATTTCGGTGTGAATGCCCAGATCATGTTTGGCACTCAACTGCATCACCACGGCATCGGGAATTCCGCCATAACCGATCTGCAGCGTCGAGCCGTCATCGATCATGTCGGCGACATATTTTCCGATCGCCTGCTGCACCGGGCCGATCTTGGGCAGACCGACCTCCATCACCGGATCACTACTTTCGATCAGCGCCGTGACCTGCGAGATATGCACATGGCAGTTGCCGTTGGCGTAAGGCACATTGGGGTTGACTTCAAGCACCACGGCGCGCGCACGGGCCACCGCAGCCATTGTGTAATCGGCACCGAGGCTGAGTGAAAAATAGCCATGCTGATCCATCGGCGAAGCCATCGACAGCACGACATCGGCCGGGATCTGCCCACGCTCGATCTGACTCGGCATTTCGGAGAAATAGCTGGGAATGAAGTCAACCCAACCGGCCTGACCTCCTGCGCGCGAGGCCGCGCCATAGAAGAAGGCGACATGGCGAACATGATCGACCGTCTCCGGGTCGAAGTAACCGTATTTACGCACCGCCAGGATCTGCCCCAGCTTCACGTCACGGAAGCGACGGCGTTGCTCGGACAGCGCGGTCAGCAGCGCGGGCGGCTCGCCGACTCCCGTGGGGATGATGATGAAGTCGCTGTCCTTGATCTGATCGATCGCATCTGCAGCGGAAACAAGCTTGGATTGGTACTGGCTCTTGACAGACATGTCGCGCGACTCCCGGTAGTAAGCAGCTCGCATGGTAAGGCCGGAACTTAACCGGCAACTTACGCCGAGGCTAGCTTTGCAGCATCGCTGCAGCCATTTTTCGCAATGTTGCCGCATCCATCGTCTTGGCACCACTCTGGGCTTCGCAAATGACCGCCAGGCGATTCAAGATGCCTGCCGCAAAGCGATGCGCAGCAGCCAGTGTTTCCTCGTCGCTGTCATAAGTGTCATAGGCTTCAACGGCAACGCCGCTGTCTGAAGCGATCGCCTTGACGTCGATCCGTGCAGCGGAAAAATTTGCGGGCTGGCTGGCCATAGTGGGCATTCCTTGTCGTGGAGATTGCCGCCGGTACGAGTCCGGCGGAGTTCAATCATCCCGGGTGGATCCGGGATTGAATTCGATCAGCCCGCCTTCTTGGCCCAGGCGCTGCACCAACCATTGCCATTGACTTGTTTGCCCGCCAGGATCGGGCAAGCGCCCCAAGCGTCGCCGGCCTTGCCCTGATACAACTGGCAATTGCTGCAAACCTTGCCCTTGGCAAAGGACGGATATTTTGCAGCGTCGACCTTGCTGGCATCTTGCTTGTAACCCAGGCTCTTGGCAACTGGATCGTTTTCGTCAGCTTTGGCGGTTTGAGCCAAAACTGCGGGTGCAGCACCCAATGCCAGGGCAGCGGGAACAAGGGTGATGATGAATTGACGGCGGCTGTTCATGAGTGTGCTTTCAATGTCCGGATCTGGGAGGGCCCGAAGCGGCTCCGGCAGCAGCAGCAGGCGTTGGTGGAATTTACAACAATATTCTTGGCAGCGGTCTTGCCATGCAGCCGAGATGGAGTTTACTGCGGCGAACCGCGTTCGCAAATTGCCGGACGGCCTTGAGTGCGCGCCTTGACCGCAGCATGGGGGATTGCCGTTGTTGCTTTGCCGCCTTAGTTTCTCCCACAGCTTGAATCTTCCAAGCATTCAGGAGCCGCTCATGCAACTCTGGACCCCCTGGAAAACCGCTGCAGCAAAGCCGCCGCGCCCGTCGACATCGACTGCAGCAGCATTGCCGCAAGACCCCCTGTACATTGCGCGCCCGGCGATCGAAGACCAGATCAAAGCCGGACTCGCGGCGGGCGCCAACCTGATGCTCTATGGGCCGCCAAGGCAAGGCAAGACCACGCTGCTCAACCTCTGCCTGCAAGAGTCGGGTTCGATCTATGTCGACTGCCGACCCCGGCTCAATCGCTCGCAAATCTACCGTTTCGTTCTGGCAAGTCTGGGCTATTCGGTGCTGGTCTCGTCGAAGCGGCGCGGCAAGGGCAGCGCCACCATCAAGATGAGCTTGCTCGGTACCGGCGTCGACATCGGCGCCGAGGGCGAAGCCGAACAGGTGATGGAATCGGTCAGCATTGACTTGAAAAATCCGTCCGAGGTGGCCCACCTGATCGCCCGCCTGGGCCGCCCGATCTATTTGGTCCTGAACAATTTCCAGTTGCTCGACGTTGACACGCAGCAGGACCTGCTGTTTGACCTGGTGTGTTTCTCTGAGAGGTCAAGAGTCCGCTTCGTCATCATCGGTGAATGGGGCGACGCCGACTATCTCGAAGAAAAGGAACCGGCATTGGCTGGGCGGATCCAGGAAATCCCGGTGCCGTTCTGGTCGAACCTGGAACTCAGCGCGCTGTTTGCGAAATCACCTCAGGTGGAAGGCGACGCGGCCGCCCGCAAAGGTCGCCTCGACCAAGCGCTGGCGCTGTCAGGGGGCGATGTATCCTTGTTCCGCGCCTTGATCACCGCACCGTCGCCTAGCCGCAGCGACGACGGCGCGACAATGCAGCAACTGGTGCTGGCGCGCTTCGGGCGCGGCATGGTGACGCGATTGCAGGGCTTGCTGGCGCAGCGCGATGCCTACATCAGCTATCAGGGCTTGACGGTCAAGGCGGTGCTGAGTTCGAACCCAGATTTCGATGCCGAGACTTTGCCAGCTGCCGACCAGGCCTCGAGCAGCAGCATCAACTCTGTGAACGGACAGCCCTTCTCTGACGGCCGGTCGTCGCGAATCGATGCGGCGGGCCGAACCGAGTTGCTGGAGCATCGGCAGGCTGCGATCGACTCCTTTCAGATCGATCTGGCTGGCTTTGTCATGCGGCAATTGCACGCAGCAGCGCAAGCAGGCAGCGACACAGTCAGCCTCGAAGCCTGCAGCCGTGAACTGCTGAAAACGTTGCAACCCGCGCCGCTCGAAGTCGATTTGAGCCGATTGAGTCGGATCTATGCGCAACTGCTCGAGGCGCAGCGGCGGGCGATGATCATGCCGGCCTTGTTTGCGCTGGACAGCGCGATGCTGCACAGCGCGGACCGGCGCTTCTTCCTTTACCTGCAGCAAATCACCGAGGAGGACCTGGAAGACCTGTTGGAATTATCGAGACCAGAAAAAACCCCGCAAGCCAGGCGCCGCAGCCGCATCACGCGACGACTGAGCCGCGACGAGAGCGATGCGCTGATCGCCAGCGCAGTCGAAACCCAAGGCTGAACTGCGGGCGACCATCTGAAGAACCGGTTGTTGCGGAAACACTTGACTTTCAAAACCAGCAGCGAAAACCGTGATGAATTGCCGCTTGCGTGGCAGGATATTTGATGCTTGGCAATTCAAACGATGTTTCTGCCTGTATATTAAAACCTAACAAATTCAACGTATTACTCGTTAAACTGCCGGCCGCTGACATGCGCAGACCGGTCAGCAACCCAGACTGAGGAGTAGCAGCAAATGGCAAGACCCAAGTCACGCGCGGAATCAATTATTTCCGCTGCAGAACCTTATATCGGCACCAAAGAGGCCGCAGCCCTGCTGGGCGTGTCGGTCAGCACGATCCAGAAGATGGTCGAAGCCGGCACCTTGCGGGCCTGGAAAACCCAGGGCGGACATCGGCGGATTTCAGCCAACAGCGTGACAGCGCTGAAGCGTTCGGGCATGGCGAGTCCGACTGGCGACAACAACGGCCGGCTGCAGGTGCTGGTGGTCGAAGACAACGCCACCATGATCAAGGCCTATACCAAGGCCTTGTCGGAATGGGGCAGTGGCGTGAACCTCTACTTCGCCGGTGACGGCGCAGCGGCTTTGCTGGCGGTTGCACAGCGAAGGCCGGATCTGGTGATTACCGATCTGGCGATGGAGCCGTTCGATGGCTTCCACCTGATCAAGACCTTGCGCGGTTCATCTGATCTTGCCGAGACCGCGATCCTGGTGGTGACCGGGCTTTCAGACGAAGAGATCAAGGCCCGCGGCGGGCTTGATGAAGCCACGCTCTGCTACCGTAAACCATTGTCGTTCCAGCGCCTCGGCGGCTATATCGACGGCTTGATGCAAACACGCCAGCGCACCTGATCAGTTGCGTTGACGCCGCGCCGGGCCCGTCGCATCCGGCATGCGGTACAGCCAAACCGGCCTGCGGCCTGGGCCTTGTAGAACCTTGGTCGGCGCCAGCCCAGCGGCTGAAAACTCGAGACTGACCAGCCAACTGCCCGGGCGCATTTCTTTTCGCGCCTTGTCCAGGGCCGGCGCCAATGTCTCGGGCCGCTGGAATATATAGACCATCTGGTAATCCGCCCAGGATGCCTTCCAGAGGTCAGCGCGGCTGATGCGGGCCCAGGGCCTGCAGCGCCACCAGGAGAGCAGGCAGAGCCAGACGCTCAATTCGATGCCGACCAATTCGGCATCAGGATACTGAGCCCTGAGCTCTATCAGACCGGCGCCGCTGCCGCAGCCTGCATCCAGAATGCGTGGCGCTTGCAGTTGAGCAGCTTCCGCCAGACCTTGCAATCCATCCACGGGTGTTGGAAACCAGGGGGCATCGCGCCAGGCCCGCAGTGGATAGACCACGATCAAAGCCACCAACAGCAACAGCCAGAGCCATGAAGGCAGTTGGCTGCCTGGCAAGACCAGCAGCCAGGACAGCGGAAACCCCAGCGCCATGATGGCCCTGCGCCAGCGCCCCTTCACCAACGCAATCGCCAGCAAGCCTACGCATACCGCTGCGCCCGTGGCCACGCCAGTGCCAGCCCCGGCATGTAGCAATCCAATCCGCAAGGCCCAGGCACAGGCCCAGACGATCAGGGCTACCGTGGGCCAGCGGAGCATGGCCAGCCAGAGTGATTTCATGGCAAGTAAAGCCCTGCAAACGCCGGGCTCAAATTGACCTGCCATCGCCGTTCGATCAGCATTTCAATGCGTTTCATCGCAACCTGCAGGCATTGCCTCGGCAGCCCACCGGGCAGGCGGGACGCTCAGCCCTGGCCGTTCCAGCGCCAGATCAAAACTGGCAATCGTCCTCCGCTCAGACCCTGCAAGCCGGCGATTCCAAAGCCTCAGCCTTGGCTGATCGTCAACGACTGTACAAATCTGCATGCTCGTCGTACATTAACGGTGAATTGGCTGTATACAATGTAAACCGATTATATTAGTTTTAGCATTCAGACCCCTGGAGTCCTGCTGATATTTTCGCAAGCTTGCAATAGCGATGCCTGTGATCCTTTCGATGTGCGTCGGGAAGCGTGGCCAAGATTCATTGAAGGGATCCATCGTCATGGAAACATTTTTGCTGATCATCGTGCTGGCCCTGCTGGCCCTGTCGTTGATTCTGTTCCTGGAACTGCGGTCAATGCAGCGCCGGGTCGATACGATGCGCGGCGAGGTCGAGCAGCGCATCCGGCAAGGCCTCAGCGAAGCAGCCGGGCCGATGGCACAGATTCCGAACATGGAACAGCGCTTGCAAAAAGTCGAGCGTGGCGTGGCCGATCTGCAACCCGGCGATCGCGTGGCAGCCTCTGGCATGGCCGCTGCACTCCAAGCCAATCCTCCCGCAATTTAAACCAGGACTGAAGATGACTGATCAGCAAAAAACGGAACGTCCGCGCTACTTCCGGATGTTGGACCTTGTATTTGTGGTGTTTCTGCTGGGAATGATCGGCACCGTGTTGCTGCTCGGTCATCACAACCACATGGAGACCGAAAAAGTCGAGAACATGCGGATCTCGGCAACAAAGTTCCAACACTGGCTTGAAGCCGGGCAGCAATTGCGTGAAGCCGGCAAACCGACTGAGCCGATTGTCTGCAGCCGTGGGCCACGAAAGATCCAAGTCCCAGTTGATGCTTCTGCGGAAGAGGCTGGCAGTAAAACCCCAGGCTACACCTGGCATGACTGCATACAAGCCTTGCAGGCACCAGGCCAGGAGATGGCAGGCCTCCTCAATCCGCTGGACCCAAGTTCACTGGCGTTCGCCGGCAAATGCGACCGCAATTCGCTGCCAACCATGGGCGCCATCATCGTCGAAAAGGGCATGGTCGGCATCAGCGGGACGACCCAGGTAATTGCCTATGCGCCGATCGCTGACCATGACTCGCTGCATGACGAAGTGCTGTTGAGGATTTCAGTCTGCGGCCGGGGCTTCATGACCCTGAGCGTTGACGAACTGAAGTTCTGACCCAAATCCTATTCTGGAGCCCGCGATGTTTCCCACTTCATTGGCAGAACTGCCACCCAAACTGCCGCTGCGGCGCCTGATCTATTGCTGGCTGCTGGACCCCAATATAGAGGACAACTTGCGGGCCAAGTTCGACCGCAATATTGCCACGCTGATCATCGCCAATATGCTGGCGATGCTGTTCGAGCAAGTGCCGGCAATTTATGACGGCTACAAGATGTGGTTCCACTGGTTCGACATGTTCTCGCTGGCGGTGTTCTCGGTCGAGTACCTGCTGCGCCTCTACTTGGCACCGGAAGACAGCGAATTTTCGCGCAGCAGGTTCCCGCGGTTGCGGTATGTCTTCAGCCTCTATGCTTTGATCGATCTGGCCGCGATCCTGCCTTTCTACGCGGCATTCTTCATGGCCCAGGGTGCCGATCTGCGGATCCTCCGAGTCCTGCGCCTGATGCGCTTGTTCAAGTTGTTCCGCGTGCTGATTCCGGCGATCAAGGAGTTCAAGGAGCTGAACTACGGCAGAACTTTCCGCCAGCAAGTCTTTGCCCTGGTCGCTCCCAGCGAATTCGGCGGCAAACTACATTCCTTCTTCGACATGTTCATCGTCATCTGGGTGATGATTTCAGTCATCGCGGTCGTGATGGAATCGGTCGAATCGGTTTACCGCGTGCTGGCGCTCGAATTCGTCATTCTCGACGCGGTGGCAGTTTCGATTTTCACTTTCGAATACTTGATGCGGCTTTACTCCTGCGTCGAGCATCCTAAGTTCAAGCATTGGCTGGCGGGGCGCTACCGATATGCCACGACACCGACGACAGTGATCGACTTCCTGGCGATCGTGCCCTTCTTTCTCGAAGCCATCCTGCACCAGTTGTTCGACTTGCGGTTCCTGCGGGTCTTCCGCCTGATGCGGTTGATGAAGTTGACCCGCTATACCGGGGCCACTCAAACCTTGATGAGTGCGATGAAGCGCGAAGGCCCGGTGATTGGAGCTTCCGCCTTCATCATGATGCTGTTGGTCGTGCTGGCTGCCAGCTTGGGCTATCTTTTCGAGCATGATGCGCAACCCGACAAGTTCGACAATATTCCCCAGTCAATCTACTGGTCGGTGATCACCTTGGCCAGCGTCGGCTATGGCGACATCACACCGGTTACGCCGGCCGGCCGCATGATTACGGTTGTGCTGGCCTTGCTGGGTATCGGCATCTTCGCGGTGCCTGCCGCTGTGCTGTCATCGGCCTTCAATGACCAGTTACGCATCGACCGAGAGATCATGCAGGAAGAGTTGTACACGATGCTCGAGGATGGCACCATCTCCGAAGACGAACAGCACACCATCGACCGCGAAGCTGCTCGACTGAACCTGTCGATTGACGAAGTCCAGCGGATTCTGGAGCGGGCGCGAAAACAGCGTGATGCTGACAAGGCGCAAAAAGGTGGCATCCCCTTTGAGTTGGTGCAGGAAAAGCCTCGCATCGCCCTCGAGCAGTTCCGTCTCTTGCTTGGCCAGATGAAGCAAGTGACCGAACTGGCCGACCGGGGAAGACTCGATGAACTGCTCGCCCGAACCGATGAAACGACGGCGCTGGAGCGGCAAGTTTGGCTGGAACTGACCCGCGAGCAGGACCGGATCACAACGGCAGATCGGGCCAGTTGATGCAAGGCCGGTGGACGCTAAGGCGTCTGCCGGTTTTTCGTCACTTGGTCAGCAATCAGACCCGGAAAACAGCCTTTCAATTGACATCCTCCCCGCCCTAAAGGACGGGGATTCCTACGGCGCTGCGCGATGATTTGCGAGTCGCTTCGGTGGGTTCGTGCTTCGTCGAGCGGCCTGACTGCACCATCTCTCCACAGGCTAACAAGCGGTATCCCCGCTCTAACACATTGATCGCGCCAACGACATCGGCGTGATTTT
>CAIJIT010000208.1 GCA_903820745.1 uncultured Burkholderiales bacterium | reverse complement strand
TATCGAGCCGCGCAGATCAAACAACGTGTGCAGCTTTATAGCCGCCTTGTGCGTGCGAAACGGCGCCCATGGATACACGGACAGGCACAAGTCGATGGTGGTGGCATCGAAGGCATAGACCGTGGCATCCAAGTCGATAGCAAGAGGCTCTTGCGCATACATAGGCCGCGCCATTGCGATCAAATGTTGGGCGAAATCGGCATAGATCTGCCAGGGCCGAGTAGCGTTTGCATTGGCCAACGTGTTTCGGGAAACGGTCTTGCATCGCAATCCCATGTGATAGAGCCGCTTGGCTTGAGCCCGAAGATTGACCTCGATGTCGCGGCGCGTGTCAAGGTACTTGTCGCCTATTTCATGCGGCCAATGGCTGCCTATCCAGATCAATTAAATGTGCGTTGATCACCGAATCTCTCTCCGGATTAAGCGTGACAGAGGTCATGCATTCCCAGTTTCGGGTCTTGCCTGACCAGCGTGCTGGATTCTCCCGACGGGCCTCCTCATAAAGCATGTGACGAGCGGCCAGAATCTCAACATCCTGACCCACATGCCGCTGCTCCGGACTGACGTAGCGAATGCCGCTGTGGCGATGGTCGACGTTGTACCAGTGCACGAAGCTGGCTGCCCAATCTCGAGCTGCCTGAAGGTCGCTGAAGCCCTTGGTGGGGTACTCCGGTCGGTATTTGGCCGTGCGGAACACGGACTCTGCGAAGGCGTTGTCGTCGCTGACCCGCGGCCTTGAGTAAGACGGTTTGACGCCCAACCAGTTCAGCATGGTCAGCACCGTGGTGGCCTTGAGCGTGGCGCCGTTGTCGCCGTGGAGCACCGGTTTGTGCTCCAGGACACCGATGCTTTCGCTCAGCGCCGTGCGGTGGACCAAGTGCGATGCGTGGCTCGAATCATCACTGTCATGAACCTCCGAGCCAATGATCTTGCGGCTGAACAGATCCAGGATCAAATACAGGTGGAACCACCTGCCAACCACCGCCGCGGGCAGATACGTCATGTCCCAGCACCAGACCTGGCGCGGCGCCGTCGCGATGTGCGTGGTCGGTTTGCGTCTGGCCTTGGGTGCCTTAGCGTGCCCCCGGTGCGTGTTCTGCCCATGCTCCCGCAGCACTCGACTGAAGCTGGATTCGCTGGCAATGTAGATGCCCTCATCGGCCAACATCGGCACGATGCGCGCCGGCGGCACGGCCGCAAAACGCGGCTCATTGGCCACTTTCAAGACCCGTCCACGCTCGAGCTCGCTCAGTGCATGAGCACTCACCGGGCGCACTGCGCTTGGCCGGCCATCACCCTTCACAAGACCGGTACCCGCTTGCCAGCGCTGTAGCGTGCGCACCGTCACCCCAACTGTCTCGCAGGCTTTGCGCAGGCGGGCACCCGCTTTATGTGCCCCCTGTTTTGAAGATCTAACGGGGCGACAAGTAGTCTGACACAGGGGGGTCGCGCAAGGACTCGCGGTACGTCAATTGAGCAAAAGCCATGGTCAAAAACTGATCCATGTACGTGAAGTCCTGGACCTTGTGGTCGCCGCGGTGCCGGGCCACACAGCGGCGGAAAGTGCTCAGCGGCAGAAAGGCCATGAGCTGAGAAAAAACAAGCTTGCCTTGGTTCATCGCGGTCCTTTGCGTGCAGTCGCAAAAAACCATAAGTCATGGACTCGACGTTCAAATCGAGACCAGACCGAAATGCCGAAAAACCAAAGTGAATTATTTACTTATGAGATCCACGCGTGACAACGTTGGGACACTAC
>CAIJIT010000207.1 GCA_903820745.1 uncultured Burkholderiales bacterium | reverse complement strand
TGCTCGCAATATCCTGTCAAAGTTCAGAGCCGGCTGCGGACATGCAGCCCCTGCAGAGGGAATCCCCGCTCTTTAGGGCGGGGAGGATGTCAATACTTATCTACCCAGAAACGAATGAGGCGCCGGGCGCGGATAATCCGCTGCTCGTGAACTCATCGTCTCCCTCTCCACCCAAGGCTCCGCGTCGCCAGGCAATCGTCGCCAACCCGTTGCCTGTCATCACTTTTCCGGAAGCCCTGCCGGTTTCCGGCCGGCGTGAGGATATTGCGCGTGCGCTCGAACAGCATCAGGTCATCATCGTTTGCGGTGAAACCGGTTCGGGCAAGACCACCCAGTTGCCCAAGATCGCCCTGGCATTGGGCCGTGGTCGTGCCAATAGCGGGCGCCTGATCGGCCATACCCAGCCGCGCCGGATTGCCGCCAGCAGCGTGGCCAAACGCATTGCCGAAGAGTTGAAGACGCCGCTTGGGGAAGTGGTCGGATTCAAAGTGCGTTTTCAGGATCGGCTCTCAGCCGGTGCTTCGGTCAAGCTGATGACCGATGGCATCTTGCTGGCTGAAACGCAGACCGATCCACTGCTGCTGGCTTATGACACGCTGATCATTGACGAGTCCCACGAGCGCAGTCTGAATATCGACTTCCTGCTCGGTTACCTTCGCGAGGTGCTGAAAAAGCGTCGCGATCTGAAGGTCATCGTCACCTCGGCCACGATTGACGCGGAGCGCTTTGCCAATCATTTCGCCGGCCCGGATGGCCCTGCGCCGGTATTGACCGTGTCGGGGCGCCTGTTCCCGGTCGAGCAGCGCTACCGGCCCTTCGAGGAAAGCCGTGAATATGACCTGAACCATGCAATCGGAGACGCGATCGACGAGCTCTGGCGCGACGGCGGCGGCGATGTGCTGGTGTTTTTGCCCGGCGAGCGCGAAATCCGCGAAGCCGCCGATCACCTGCGCAAGCACCACCCGCCCGGTGTCGATGTGTTGCCGCTGTTTGCCAGGCTTTCGCCGCAGGAGCAGGACAAGATCTTCGAGCCGCATGGAGCACGTCGCATCGTGCTGGCGACCAATGTGGCTGAAACTTCCTTGACGGTGCCAGGCATCCGCTATGTGATCGATCCCGGGATGGCTCGCGTCAAACGCTACAGCTATCGCAACAAGGTCGAGCAGTTGCAGATCGAACCGATCAGCCAGGCGGCGGCCAACCAGCGTGCCGATCGCTGCGGCCGGGTCGCCAACGGCATCTGCATCCGCTTGTATGACGAGAAGGATTTCCTCGCCCGCCCGCGCTTCACCGATCCTGAAATCCTGCGTTCATCTCTTGCCGGCGTGATTTTGCGGATGAAGTCACTGGGCTTGGGCCAGGTCGACGAATTCCCGTTCATCGAGCCGCCGCCACGCAAAGCCGTTGCCGACGGTTATCAACTGCTCAACGAGCTCGGCGCCGTCGACGAGGCCAATGACTTGACGCCGATGGGGCGCGAGTTGTCCAAGTTGCCGCTGGACCCGCGCGTCGGCCGGATGATTTTGGAGGCCCGCAGTCGCGAGGCCCTAACCGAAGTCCTGATCATCGCCAGTGCATTAAGTGGTCAGGATGTGCGCGACCGGCCGATGGATCAGCAGCAGGCCGCCGATGAGAAGCACAAGAAATTCGATGACGAGAAGTCGGAATTCAGCGGCTATCTGAAACTGTGGAAATGGCTCGAGGAGGCGCGTGGCGGCCATGGCGAGCACAAGCTCAGCAATCGCCGTTACGAACAACTGTTGCGCGAAAACTTTGTCAGCGTGCGTCGGGTGCGTGAATGGCGCGACATTCATACTCAACTACACACCGTCGTGGCCGAACATGGCTGGCGGCTGAACGGCGCCGCCGCCACCTATGAGCAACTGCATCTGTCGATGCTGGCCGGGCTGCTGGGCAATCTCGGCTGCAAGAGCGAAGACGATGAGTGGTACCTGGGTGCCCGCGGTATCAAGTTCTGGCGCCATCCAGGCGTACATCTGAGCAAGAAGCCAGGGCGCTGGATCGTCGCAGCCGAACTGGTCGACACCACAAGACTGTTCGGCCGCGGCATTGCGGCCATCGAGCCACAATGGCTGCCTGGCATTGCCGGACATCTGATCAAGACCCAAATGCAAGAACCGCATTGGGAAAAGAAGGCTGCCGAAGTGATTGCGCTCGAGCGGGCCACGCTGTACGGCATCGTCATCTACAGCAACCGGCGCGTCAATTTCGGCAATGTCGACCCGATCGCGGCACGCGCAATCTTCATTCGCGAAGCACTGGTGAATGGGGAATGGGAAACAAGGCTGCCATTCCTGGCGCATAACCAAAAGCAGATCGCCAAAGTCGAAGAGCTCGAGCACAAGTCGCGCCGCCAGGATGTGCTGGTCGACGATGAATTGATCTACGCGTTCTACGACAGCTTGCTGCCGGTTGAGGTTTGTTCCGGCGCGACGCTCGAGCGTTGGTACCGTCACGCGGCCCGCGCCGAGCCGAAGTTGTTGCAGTTGAGTCGCGACGAGTTGATGCGTCATGAGGCCGCCGGTATCACCAGCAACGCCTTTCCGAAGACCATCCGCCTGGGCGGCGTCGACTGCAATGTCAGCTATCTTCACGAACCCGGTGACGCGCGCGATGGCTTGACCGTGACGCTGCCGATCTATGCCCTGAACCAGGTCAACGAGGAGCGCTGCGAATGGCTGGTGCCGGGCATGCTGGAGACCAAGGTGATGGCCTTGGTGAAAAGCTTGCACCAGCGACCGCGTACCCGGCTGATGCCGCTACCAGCCTATGTGGCCGAGTTCGCGCAGCTGAATGAATTCGGGCAGGGCAGCCTGATCGAAGTGTTGCTGAAATCGGTCAAGGACCGCAGCCAGATTGCGGTGCAACGCAACGACTTCAAGCTCGAGCAACTGCAACCGCATCAATTCATGAACTTTTGCGTGGTCGATGAACATGGCCGACAGCTTGGTTTGGGGCGCAATTTGGCCGCGTTGAAAGCCGAGCTGGGAGGTCTGGCGCGCAATGCTTTCCAGGCTCTGGCAGCCTTGCGGCTGCCGGCCGCAGCCCTGCAGCCGGCGCCATTGGCTCAGGGGGGAATTCGCGCTGAGGTGCTCAACAAACAAGCTGCGCCGGCGCGTGAATCGGCCAAGACTTATACCGCCTGGACCTTCGGTGAATTGCCCGAGCTGATGGAAATTGTTCGGGGTGCGCAAAGCCTGATCGGTTTCCCCGCGCTGATCGACCGCGTCAGTCATGTCGAGATCGAGGTCTTCGATCTGCCCGATCTGGCTGCTGCCAGGCATCGTCTCGGCTTGCGTCGACTGGTCGCGCTGCAACTGAAGGATCCACTGAAATACCTGGAAAAAAACATTCCCGAGCTACAGAAAATGTCGGTGCTTTACATGGCCTTGGGTAGCGCCGAGGACTTGCGCGATCAGATCATCGGTCTGGCAATAGACCGGGCTTTTCTGGTCGACCCCTTGCCCAACGATGAATTCAGCTTCAAGGCGCGCATCGACGCGGGCCGCGCCAGACTGAACCTGATCGCCCAGGAAGTGGCGCGCCAGACCTGTGTGGTTCTGCTTGAATTCAGCGCTGCTGCGCGCAAGCTGAAGGACGCCAGAGCAGCGAAGGATGTGGCTGAAGACATCACCATGCAGATGCAGCGCTTATGCCCCAAGCAACTCGTGGCGGCGACCTCCTGGGCTCAATTGCAACATCTGCCGCGTTATCTGAAGGCCATCACGGCAAGGCTGGAAAAATTGCGTACCGATCCCCAGCGCGATGCGCAACGCATGGCTGATTTGAAGCCGCTAGAACAGCGTTTTTTGCGCCGTCTGGCCGAGCGCAAGGGCGTCGCCGACAGCCGGCTGGATGAATTTCGCTGGCAACTCGAAGAGCTGCGAGTCAGTCTGTTTGCCCAGGAACTGCGCACTCCCCAACCGGTCAGCGTCAAGCGCCTGGAAAAAGTCTGGGCGCAACTGGACAATTGAACCCGGGGACTCATTCACGATCGCCCATCAGATGTAAAAATGCCTCCAGACCTTGCGAGCTGGAGGCATTGCACTTGTTGGGGTTGACGAGCCTTGCCCCGGCACTGGTTGCAACGGTTGGGGCTGCTTCGTTCCCGACCTGACCCGATTGGCCGCGCTTCCATGCGAGGAGGCCCGTCACGGCCGATTGTATGCGAAGCCCTGTTCCCGGGCTTGAGCCGAGGCTACCGAAGTTGTAAATCTTCGTCACTGAAACGGATGTTCAGCGGGTCAATCAGCAATTGTTTCGGTCCGGCTTCGATCTGCCCGGCAATGAGGGCGTCGATGCCGCAAGCCTTGGCGACGTCGACGGTCGCCTGGGCCTGGTCCGCAGGCACGAAGATCGCAAAACCCGCGCCCATGTTCAGCGTTGAATAGGCCTCACGATCGTCCTGTTTGGCATGTTCCTGGATGAAGCGCAGCACTGCAGTGACCGGTGGCACCTGCTGGATTCGATAGGTGAATTGTCCCGGGTGGCGCAGCAGCTTGCGCCAGCCATGGCCGGTGATATTGGCGCAGTAATGCGGCGAGATACCGGCCTTGAACAGCGCCTCGGTCACCGGCGAGTACAAGGTCGTCGGCGCGAGTAAAGCGTCGCCGAAAGTCAAGCCTGGCGCCACCTCGGTCAGATAACCCTGGGGCAGACGTTCGGTTAATTTCCGCGCCAGACTCAGGCCGTTGGCATGGATGCCGCTGGAGGCCAGCAGCACGATGGCATCACCGACACCGAGGCGGTCGCCCACCGAGAGCCTTGATTTCGGGTTGATCAGGCCGGTGCAAGATGCGGCCAGGTCGATCCGCCCGCTCTCGACGATGCCGGCCAGGGCCGGCGTTTCGCCGCCGCCCCAGGCGACCGAGCAGGCGTCACAGGCACGCTTCCAGCCGTCGACCAGGGTTTGTGCACGCTGCTTGTCACTGAACCAGTCCGAACCGCCTGCAGCCCAATAGGCCTGCACCACCAGCGGCGTGGCGCCGACGGTGATCAGGTCATTGATGGCCATTGCGATCGTGTCCTGGGCGATGCCGGCGTAATAGCTCTTGCCGGTCAATTGGCGCATTTCATCGGCGACCAGGGTCTTGGTGCCCAGACATTCGACGATGGTGGCCATGTAGAAAGGGCCGATGTCGACGACATATGCCGACTCGCCGCGCGAGGCCAGCACTTCGCTGAAGCCATGGGATTGCAGATGCGCGCCGGTGGCTGCAGCTGCGCGCTGCGCGGCAATCTTCAAGGGATCGATCAGGTCGTAATTGACGCCGGCCTGTTCGTAGCTGAGGGTGTCGGCGGAGGAGGGTGCATGGGTGCTCATGGGGCAGGATTATCGGTCACAAGGTCAGGTCGCCCTGTTTTGTCAGGGCCACCGCTGCGGAAAATGGCCGCAAGCCGAGCAGTCCGGCGCAACCGTAGAATGTCGTCCCATGAGTTATCTGGTCCTTGCGCGAAAATATCGTCCGCACAATTTTGAAGAACTGGTCGGCCAGGAGCATGTCGTGCAGGCGTTGGCGAATGCGCTGACCCAGCAGCGCCTGCACCATGCCTATTTGTTCACAGGCACGCGCGGCGTCGGCAAGACCACCGTGTCGCGAATCCTGGCCAAGAGCCTCAATTGCACCGGCGCTGATGGCAACGGCACGATCACAGCAACGCCCTGCGGAGTTTGCGACGCCTGCCGGGACATTGATGCCGGCCGCTTCGTCGACTACATCGAACTGGACGCCGCATCGAATCGTGGTGTCGAGGAGATTTCGCAGTTGCTCGATCAATCGGTCTACAAGCCGGTGCTCGGCCGCTTCAAGGTCTACATGATCGACGAAGTCCATATGCTGTCCAGCACCGCCTTCAATGCGATGTTGAAGACGCTGGAAGAACCGCCCGATTACCTGAAATTCGTGCTTGCAACCACCGATCCGCAGAAGGTGCCGGTCACTGTATTGTCGCGCTGCCTGCAATTCAATCTGCGGCCGATGGCGCCGCCGACGGTGCTGGCGCATCTGACGACCGTGTTGCAAGCAGAAGCTGTGACCACCGATGCCGGCGCGCTGCGCCTGCTGTCGCGCGCGGCGCGAGGTTCGATGCGCGATGCCTTGTCGCTGACTGATCAGGCGATCGCATTTGGCGCCGGTGCGCTGACCGAAGCCGGTGTGCGCCAGATGTTGGGCTCGGTCGACCGTGGCCATGTCGTTGCGATTCTTGACGCATTGGTAGCGGCCAGCGGCTCCGACGTCGTCGCCCTTGCCGATGGACTGCGCAGTCTGGGCTTGTCGGCGGCTGGCACACTGGAAGACTTGGCTGGCCTGCTGCAGTTGATGGCCGTGGCCCAGGTCGCTCCCGGGGCGATGGACGAACAGGACCCCGACACGGCGGAAGCGCTGCGTCTGGCCGGGCTGTTGCCGGCCGATGAAATCCAGCTGCTCTACAGCATGGCCTTGCATGGCCGGCAGGAACTTTCGCTGGCGCCTGACGAATATGCGGGCTTGTTGATGGTGTTGCTGCGCATGCTCAGCTTCCGTCCAGCAGGTACGGCCCGGCAGGACAAGAAACCCTTGGCTGCGACTGCAGCTGCAGCCAGGTCGCCGGTCTCGGCACCGCTGTTGCAGCCCAAGGTGGCGAGCGCTGTGCTGCCGCTGCGGGTTGCAGAGCCAGCGGTCGTTGTGGCGCCGCCAGCGGAGCCCATGCCGGCGAGGGCAACGCCGGCCGCCGCTGAATCCAGCGTGCATAGTGCACGTCTGAAACCACGAGCAGCACCGACGGTAGCCGTTCCAGCAGCCTTGCCGGCTGTTGACGATTTGCCGCCCTGGCTTGACGCCCCCTCGGAAGATGATGGCGCCTTGCCAATGGCCGAAGTTGCTGGTACCGGTGAGCCCACTTCCGAATCTGAAGGCTATCAGTCCACCGCGGGTCTGGACCTGGTCTGGACGCCAACGCCGCTGGGTCTGCGCTGGGCTGAGCAGATCGCAACGCTGGGCCTGACCGCGCTGACCCGCGAACTGGCCATGCGGGCCGAATGCATAGGTGTCGAGGAGCAGGGTGATACCCTGCTGTGGCGTTTGCGGGTGGAACGCGAGTCCTTGCGTCAACCGGCCTTGAAAGACAAGCTTCAGGCGGCCTTGGCCGAGGCCTTGCAGCGCGAGGTGCAACTCGAATTGGTAGCCGGCGTGGCGCAGGATTCGCCGGCAATGCGCGAGTCCGCACAGACGCAGTTGCGGCAACGCGCGATTGAAAAAATCGTCGTCGAAGATCCATTGGCACAAGCGCTGCTGAGTCAGTTCAAGACAGCGCGTATCGTGCCTGGATCGATCAAAACCCAAACAACAATTTAGGAGCTTGAAAATATGATGAAGGGTCAACTCGCCGGTTTGATGAAACAAGCCCAGGCCATGCAGGACAACCTGAAGAAAGCCCAGGATGAACTCGCTTTCGTCGAGGTTGAAGGCCAGTCGGGTGCCGGTCTGGTGAAGGTCCTGATGACCTGCAAGAACAATGTCAAACGCGTCACTATCGATCCGAGCTTGCTCGCTGATGACAAGGACATGCTGGAGGACCTGGTGGCCGCAGCATTCAATGATGCGGTGCGCCGGGCTGAAGAAATCAGCCAGCAGAAGATGGGTAAATTGACCGCCGGCATGCCGATGCCTCCGGGCATGAAGCTCCCGTTCTGAGTGGCTGCACTTGAAAGTTTGATCGACGCCCTGCGGCTCCTGCCCGGAGTCGGGCAGAAGTCGGCGCAGCGCATGGCCTACCACCTGCTGCAGCATGACCGCGACAGCGCGCGGCGGTTGGCGCTGGCGCTGCAGGCTGCGGCCGATGGCATCGGTCATTGCCAGCGCTGCCATACCTTCAGCGAAGCGCCGATCTGCCCGATCTGTGCTGACAGCGGACGCGATGCGCGGCTGCTCTGCGTGG
The DNA here is from genome assembly GCA_903820745.1 of uncultured Burkholderiales bacterium. Lineage (GTDB taxonomy): Bacteria > Pseudomonadota > Gammaproteobacteria > Burkholderiales > Burkholderiaceae_C > Paucibacter_A. The sequence goes on along the minus strand of CAIJIT010000207.1, from coordinate 27,949 downwards.
TGGAAACACCGGCTGATCAGGCCGCGCTTGAACGCACCGCGTCCTATCGTGGCTATTACTTCGTGCTGATGGGCCGGGTGAGTCCGCTGGACGCGGTCGGGGTCGGCTCAATCGGCGTGGCTGAATTGCTGCTGCGAGCTGCCGAAACTGAGGTGGAAGAGGTGATTCTGGCCACCAGCTTCACCGCCGAGGGCGAAGCCACCGCCCATGTGCTGGCAGAAGGCCTGCGCAGTCGCGGCGTACGTTCGACCCGCCTGGCGCGTGGCGTGCCCGTGGGCAGCGAACTTGAATTCGTCGACCTCGGCACGATTGCTCATGCCTTGTTCGACCGCCGTTGAAATCTTTCCAAACCGGTACAACCAATGACCATTGCTAATTCCTGCATCATCGTCTGCAGCTTGCTGCCGATCATTTGCGCTGGTCTGGCCAAGTCGCAAGCCTTCGGCAAGCCAAGGCACAAGGGCGGCTATGACAACCATGATCCACGCGCCTGGCTGGCGCGGCAAGGCGGCTGGCAGGCGCGTGCCAATGCGGCGCAGCAAAACGGATTCGAGGCCCTGCCTTTGTTCATCGCGGGTGTCTTGGTGGCGCAGCAACTGCAGGCGCCGCAAGCGCGCATTGACGCGCTGGCGCTGGGCTTCATCGCCGCCCGCCTGGCCTATTGCGCCGCTTATCTGGCTGATTACGCCGCGCTGCGCAGTCTGTGCTGGCTGGCTGGCGTCGCCATCAGCATGGCCTTGTTTTTCAGCAACTGATCAGCGTTCAGCTAACTGGCGGGGCGCCAACTTCGGCTCGGCGGCGGTCTTCACGTCTTGTGCTGCGGTGGCGTTGCGGCCTGGCTTGGCGGCCTTGGCTGGCGCTTTGGCGACGCGTTTCGCGGCATCGCCAGCCACATAGACCTGTACCATCGTGCCGGGTTTGAAGCTGGCTTTGGGGCCGACCTTGTTCCATTGTGCGATCAAGGCTGGTTTGACATGGTAGCGGGCTGCCACAGTCGCCACCGTTTCGGCGGCACCCGCCTTGTGGTTGATGCGCTGCAGCGTCGGTGTCGGCGGTACCTCGGGTGACAAGCTCATGCTGGCGTAATCGGCCAAATGGCTGGATACGTCTTCCTGCCGGTTAGCCGACCTCGAAACCAGCAAGGTTGATCCTTGTTTGACCAGCATGCGCGGTGGAATCTTGTTGATGTCGCGCAGCGCGACGTCTCCCATACCGACCATCTTCGCGGCTTCCGCGGCCTTCATTGTCTTGGGCACGACCCAGGCGGTCCAACTGGCCAATTGGCCTTGATGCGCGGCCAGGTTGCTGGCGAATGCACTCGCATTGTCATAGGGCAGCAGCACCTGGGTCGTGCTGGCGGCAAGGATGACCGGCTTGTTCATCTGCGGGTTGAACTGCTTGAACAACTCCGGCGTCACGCCAGCCAGTCGGGCTGCCACGTCGACGTCCATATCGCGGTCAATATTGACGCTCAGAAAATACGGATGGTTGGCCAGTTCCGGCAGGGTCACGGCGAATTTTTGCGGTGCCTGAACGATGTTCTTGATCGCCTGCAGTTTCGGGACGTAGTAGCGCGTCTCGTCGGGCATTTTCAGGCTTTCATAATCGGTCGGCAGACCGGCGCGCTGGTTGCGATCGATGGCTTTTTGGACATTGCCTTGGCCCCAGTTGTAGGCGGCCAACGCCAGGTGCCAGTCGCCGAACTTGTCGTGCAAGCGTGCCAGGTAATCAAGCGCCGCACGGGTCGATGCCAGCACATCGCGGCGGTCGTCGCGGAAGATGTTCTGCTTCAGGTCGAAATCGCGCCCGGTTGCAGGCACGAATTGCCACATGCCGGAAGCCTTGGCTGTCGACAAGGCCTGCGGGTTGAAGGCGCTTTCGATGAAGGGCAGCAGCGCCATTTCTGTGGGCATGCCGCGTTTTTCGACTTCCTCGACGATGTGGAACAGGTACAAGCTACCCCGTTCGGTCATTCGCTGCACATAGTCGGGACGGCTGCCATACCAGCCTTCGGCCTTGCGTACCCAGTCGTTGTCGAGTTCCGGCATGGCGAATCCGGCACGCAGGCGTGCCCAGAGGTCAGCCTTGGCTTTCACTTCGGTCAGATCCAGCTTGAAGCCAGGGCGCAAGCTGTCCTCCAGCAAGGCCTGCTCCTTGGCGCCAAAGACAGGTGCCCGGCTCGGCTTGGGGGCGGCGATGCTGACTGTCTCGCCCAGTTCGCGGGACAGGACATTGCGTTCGCTCGGAAGGCTCTGCTGTGGTGTGACGGGGCTGGCACAGGCGCCGAGCAAACCGATCAGCAGGATCAGGCTGAAGCGCGTGCAATGGGAAGTTCGGTCATGCAGGGCGCCGCGGCGCGGATCGATGGTCATCATCTGAAGTCGTTCTTCCATTGCCGCAGGGTGGCGAAAACCGCGACGGGGTCACTGTCGGCGGCAAGTGGGTCGGCTGGATTCAGCGTCGCTGCATGGGCTGTTGCCGCGGCCACGATATCGGGCTCGGTACAGCGCAGGAAAGGGTTGACCTGCAACTCGGTAGCCAGCGTCGAAGGCAGCGTCGGCAGTCCTTGGGCACGCTGCGCTTCGCACCAGGCAACGTAACGGGTCAATGCCGGCCCGGCCGGGGCAATCGCCTGAGCAAAACGCAGATTCGACATTGTGTATTCATGCGCGCAGCAGACCCGGGTATTGCCGGGAAGTTTGACCAGGCTCTGCAGCGAGGCGTGCATCTGGGCTGGCGTTCCTTCAAACAAACGCCCGCATCCGGCTGAAAACATGGTGTCGCCACAGAACAGGATCGGCGCCTTGCCGTCATCGCAATCGGCCAGAAAAAAAGCGATATGACCGCTGGTATGGCCGGGTACATCGATGACCGAGAAACTTCGGCCCAGCAGGGTGAGCGACTCACCTGCGTGCACCGGTAGGCAAGGCTGAGGGATCTGCTCGCGCGCTGGCCCGTAAACCTTGCCGTCGAGCAAGTGGCGCAAGTCGGCGATGCCACCGACATGGTCGCCATGATGATGGGTCACTAGAATGGCGGCCAGGCGCAAGGAATGCGCCTTCAGGGCTGCAATCACCGGGGCTGCATCACCTGGGTCGACCACAACGGCATCCACGCCGTCGTGCAGCATCCAGATGTAGTTGTCGGTAAAGGCGGCGATTGAGATCAGTTCCATGCCAGCATGATGCAGCGATTGCCTTGATACAAAAAACATCAATTATAGAGTTGGCTGCATGGCTGCAAACGCCGCCCGGCCGTTATCTGCTGGCCTGGGAGCAGCAGCAACTGGACATTGCAGTGGCTGATCTGTTCGGCTTTCATGCGCTGCAACTGGGCCTGCCTGAGCTGGCGGGCTTGCGCGCCAACCGCATGTCGCATCGTTGGCTGGCAATCGATGGCCTCGAGTCGTTACAGAACGGCGTCAGTTTGCACTGCGAATTCGATGCCTTGCCCTTCGAGAGCAATAGCCTCGACTTGGTCTTGTTGCCGCATACCCTGGAACTTTCGCGCGATCCGCATCAGACCTTGCGCGAAGTCGAGCGTGTCTTGCGGGCAGAAGGGCGTCTGGTGATACTCGGTCTCAATCCTGCCAGCCTGTGGGGGCTCAGGCAGACGCTGGAGCGTTTGCTGCAAGGTGGCAAGCCAGGGCAATTCCTGCCGCATGCCGGAGATTTGATCGCTTACTGGCGTTTGCGCGATTGGCTGGGTCTGCTCAACTTCGAAGTCGATACTGCGCATTTCGGCGGTTACAGTCCACCGCTGCGAAATGCCGCTTGGCTGGACCGCTGTGGCTGGCTGGAGCGCATCGGGCAGCGCTGGTGGCCTGTGCTCGGCGCGTTTTACGTCATCAAGGCGGTCAAGCGCGTGCATGGCATGCGCCTGCTCGGCCTCGAGCGCAAGCGTCAACGCAATCCGAAGGCCGCCACAGCGGCGGCCATGGTTCACCATCACCAAAATCAAACAGATCAATGACCCAAGAGACGTCGAGCGCCGCCGCGACCCATGGCCTCGGGAGCCTGCCCAAACCCGAAGTCATCATTTATACCGATGGGGCTTGCAAAGGTAACCCCGGTCGGGGCGGCTGGGGCGCCTGGCTAAGCTCGGGCGGGCATGAAAAGGAATTGTTCGGCGGTGCAGTCGACACCACCAACAACCGCATGGAGTTGACGGCGGTGATCGAGGCGCTGGTTTCGCTCAAGCGCAGTTGCCGGATCACCATCTTTACCGACAGCGAATATGTGCGCAAGGGCATGACCGAGTGGATCGTCAATTGGCAGCGTCGGGGCTGGAAAACTGCAGACAACAAGCCGGTCAAGAATGCCGATCTCTGGCAACGCCTGGACGCGCTGCGCAAGCTTCACGAGGTCGAATGGTGCTGGGTCAAGGGTCATTCCGGCGACCCCGGCAACGAACGCGCCGATGCCCTGGCCAATCGGGGCGTAGCGAAGGCTGTGCGTTAATTTCGGCATTGGCCGGACCATGCTACCTTCGCCACCATGAACAAGATGCCCATTGAGATACCCGAAGAACCCGACGACCCAACGATTCAGCAGGATCGACTCTGGCGCGATGAGCGCTGGACCGCCTGTGTCATCAAGAACGAGGATGACGAAGGCTGGGCGGTGTCGATGACGCTGGCCGGGGAGGCCGAGCCGGCCTTGGTCGGGCCCTGGACGATGGGTCGCGATAAAAAAAATCCCAAACCGCTGTCGGCGCCGGCCTTCCACACCCTGGTCAAAACTGCGTCCGAAGTGCTGCGCCGGCATGAGCAGCAGTTGCAGGCCCAATTGCACAAGCGCTTGAAAGTCGATGCCGCAGATGGCAGCAGGATCCAGGTGCAACTCGACATCACGCCCGACGATGACAATCCCTTTGCGACGCTGAGCGCGCTGGATCAGTCGGGTTTGCAGCTTGCTGAGGTGCGTGTATCGGCCGGTTTCAAACTCAATGAGAGCAGCGCAGCGGCCTGGGTGGCGGCAGGATTCGAGCGGCCCGACTGATCTCAGCGTGGTGGCGAGTTGCGGGCGTCGCTGCCGGCATCGGCAGCATTTTTCAGGTCGGCGCGGCGTGCGCCGGTGAAACGCTTGGCCCAATAGGCGTCGCGCATGTCCTCGACGCGCACCGCGCTGCCGGTGCGCGGAGCATGGATGAACTTGCCTTCGCCGACATAGATGCCGACATGCGAGAAAGTCCGGCGCATGGTGTTGAAGAACACCAGATCGCCCGGTTTGAGTTCCTCTTGCTTGATCGGCAACAGACTCGACAGCTTGGCTTGTTCGTCGGCGCGGCGCGGCAACACCATGCCGACGCTCATCTCGAAAATATGGCGGGTGAACCCGCTGCAATCGAAACCGCTCTCGGCGTTGTTGCCGCCCCGCGTGTAGCGCACGCCGAGGAAATTCATCGAAGACAGGACCAGATCGGACGCCGTGTCACGCATCTGATTCAACAGGCTGTTCGGGTCCCCCGGGGTCAACAACCCGCGATCTTGCAGAAAGCGGCTGACCGGGTCGGTGGCTGTCGCAGCCGTTGCCGTGATCGCGTTCAAAAGATTGGCTGCGGCTTGAGCCGGTTGCGTCATTCCGCCTGCGCTTTGCATCAAACTCTGCCCATAGGCCCCGGTCACCATGCCGGCAGGCATCGCAGGTAACTGCTGGGCTTGCGTCGTGATGGCAAAGCCCAGGCATAAGCCGGCCAGCCATGGGCTGAGTCGGCACGTGGTGGGGCTTGGGTCGGCGTCGAACATTTTGTGCCGCCGCTCAGGCAGCAGTGGTTGCAGGGATCACAGGCATTTGAATCGATTGAGCCCCGCTGCAGGGAAATCTGCGGCAAGGCTGACGGTTGCGTTCGGGCTGGACGCCTGGGCGCTGGAATCGGGATTGGAACACAAATTGAAGAAATGCTCCTGCCCGGTGACCCTGGTAATTTTCTTACACGTCAAGTCTTTTATTATTTTTTGAGCATTTAACGTATTTTTTGTCGTTATTTCACAATTTCCAGGCCGTGCCTGGCTTGTTCAACGCTTCCAGTCACTGTCGATGAAGTGCAGGACACTGTCTTCGTGGTGCGGGCCGATGACCAACTGGGCTTCCTGTTTGACTGCGTCGATCGCGTTTTCGACTGCGATGCCGCGGTGCGCAGCGCGCAGCATCTTGACATCGTTGACATGGTCGCCGAAGACCACGATCTCGCGCCCGCTCAGTCCATAACGTTGCGCCAGCGTCTGGATCGCCTGATCCTTGGTGGCGCGGCGATCATGCACACTCAGCCAGGGCCAGCCGGGCAGGTAGAGGTCGTCGGCCAGATGGGTTTCGACCGCATCGCCACAGAGTGCCTCGATCGCGACCTGCAAGGCCTGCAGCGGTGCCTCATGGTCGATCACGACAAAGGTCACTGCCGGGTTATGCAACTCATCCTGCAAGCGTGGCGCGTGACGCAGACGCGGGTCTGCCTGGCGCCGGCGATCGTCGATGAAGCGCTGCTGGCCCGGGTTTTCTGCCGTCTGGTAGAAAAGCTGGTCGCCTTTGGGTCCATGGGTCGAAAAAAACGGCATGAAGCCTTGCTGGCGGATCAAGGCAAAAATCGACTGGCTCAGCGCCGGGTCCATCGCATGGACCAGTTCATGCCGGCCGCTGATCATCTCGCTGATATATGCGCCATTCGACGAGATCACCGGCAATTGCAGTGGCAGTCCTTCGAGGATCTGGCGGACCGAGCTGACATGCCGCGCCGTTGCAATGGTGAAGGTCAGCCCGGCATCGAGCAAGCGCGTCAAGCCGTGGCGAGTGATGTCGGAAAGCCTGGCATTGCGGTCGAGTAGCGTGCCGTCGAGGTCGGAAACATAAAGGCTCACAGCACCTCGGAAGCAAAATCCGCCAGACGCGAACGCTCGCCGCGCGCCAGCGTCACATGCCCGCTGTGCGCCCAGCCCTTGAAACGGTCGACCGCATAAGTCAGCCCGGAACTGCCTTCGGTCAGGTAGGGCGTATCGATCTGCGCGAGGTTGCCCAGGCAAACGATCTTGGTGCCGGGGCCGGCGCGGGTGATCAAGGTCTTCATCTGCTTGGGCGTCAAGTTCTGCGCCTCGTCGATGATCACGTACTTGTTCAAGAAGGTGCGGCCACGCATGAAGTTCATGCTCTTGATCTTGATCTTGCTGCGCACCAGGTCATTGGTCGCGGCACGTCCCCATTCGCCGGCAGCGCTGTCGCCGCGCGCCAGCACTTCAAGGTTGTCGTCCAGCGCACCCATCCAGGGGCTCATCTTCTCCTCTTCGGTGCCGGGCAGGAAGCCGATGTCCTCGCCCACCGGCACGGTGACGCGGGTGACGATGATTTCCGAATAGCGGCGCTCGTCGAGCACCTGTGAGAGTCCGGCGGCCAGCGTCATCAGCGTCTTGCCGGTGCCGGCATTGCCGGTCAGCGTGACGAAATCGCACTCCGGATCCATCAGCAAGTTGAGCGCGAAATTCTGCTCGCGGTTGCGGGCCGTGACCCCCCAGACCGAAGCCTTCTGGTTGCCATGGTCCTTCAAGGTGCGAAGGACGGCAGTTTTTCCGGTGATTTCGAGCACTTTGGCATAAAGCGGTGCGGCGCCAGGTGCCTCCAGATAGACCAGTTCATTGACCAGCAATTGCGGAACCAGCGGGCCGCTGATGCGGTAGTAAGTGATGCCGCCCTGGCTCCAGCTCTCCATCGTCTTGCCATGACGCTCCCAGAAATCGGCCGGCAAGGCCTGCACGCCGGTGTAGAGCAGGTCGCTGTCTTCCAGCACCTTGTCGTTGCGGTAGTCCTCGGTCGGCAGGCCCAGGGCGCGGGCCTTGATGCGCATATTGATGTCCTTGGACACCAGCACCACTTCGCGGCCAGGCAACTTCAGCTTCAAGGCCTGGACGACAGCCAGAATTTGGTTGTCGGCCTTGCCCTGGGGCAGACCGGCGGGCAAGGGTGTATCGATCAGCTCGGTCTGGAAGAACAACTTGCCCCTGGCTTCGCGGTGACCGGTGTGGTCGAGCGGCAGGCCCTTGGCCATTTCCGTGATGCTGCTGGTCTTCAAGCTGGCAGCGAGCGAATCGAGCTCGCGGCTGACCTGGCGCACATTGCGCGAGACTTCGGTCATACCCTTCTTGTGCCCGTCGAGCTCTTCAAGTGTGATCATCGGCAGGTAGATGTCATGTTCCTCGAACCGGAACAAGCTCATCGGGTCATGCATCAGGACATTGGTGTCGAGCACGAACAGCTTCGGTATGGCGTTGACATCTTTCTTGCCTTGAGTTGCTGCCAGCGGCTTGGGCTTGTCGGCCTTGACCGGCTTGAGCGGCATGAAAGGCTTTGTCGGCGGCAATTCCCTCGCCATAGGCAAGCTGGCGACAGGCGCCAAATGACGCGCGGGCAATTCAGGTCGAGGCTCGACCGCCGAGGCCGAGGCAATTTTGGGCATCGCCGCAGGGGGGCTGACTGCCAAAGGGGCTGCATAGGCGGTGGATTCGAGTTGGCTGGCGCGTTGGGTCGGTGGCTTGGGCAATGGCATAGGTGGGTTCAATGTGCACAACGGCGGCCTGGCGGCCTGGAGATCGGACCTGAAAACGCAAAAAGCCGCACAGCGCCTGTACGGCTTTTTGGCTCAACCCGGGGTATTTGCAAAGTTTGAATTTTGGCTTGGTGGCGCTCGGGCATGAGCCCATTATGCACAAAGCAAGGTGACGGTCGGGCCGAGCCGCAATGGCGCAAGCGGGACGGGCGTTAAAAAGCCGGCCTGGATTACTCCCGGGCCGGCTTGGCAAGCTGCATCAACCGATCCGGTCAGGCGGCTTCCTTGTTCAGCGCCTTGACTTCGTCGAGCACTTCATCGACATGGCCGGCAACTTTGATGCCGCGCCATTCCGCCCGCAACACACCCTGGGCGTCGATCAGGAAAGTCGAACGCTCGATCCCCTTGACCTTCTTGCCGTACATGATCTTGTTTTTGACCACACCGAACATATGGCAGAGCTTTTCTTCGGTGTCGGCGATCAGCTCGAACGGCAACTCGAGGTTTTGCTTGAATTTTTCATGCGAAGCCATGTTGTCGCGCGAGACACCCATCACCACCGCTCCAGCATCGATGAAATCCTGGTGCCGGTCGCGGAACTGCATCGCTTCGGTGGTGCAACCCGGTGTGTTGTCCTTCGGATAGAAGTACAGTATCAACACTTGACCGAGATAGGTCTGCGGAGTGAACTTCACTCCACCGGTAGCAAGGGCTTCGATGTCCGGCAGATGTTTATTGAGCGCTGGCGTCATGTGGCGTTAGAGGTGGAGCGCCCGTGTGAGCATAGCCGACAATTATACGTTGATCCGGAAATGCCTTGCTCCGGGCTTTTCGGGATTGCAATCTGCGGCAACTTGATTCAGCACAGCGAAGCCCTACGCCGTAATCAGGTCTCAATCAACAAGGCCGCCAGGACCGCACGACCTTCGCTGCTCAGCACGGTGTAGGTGCGGCAGGCGGCGGCCAGATTCATCGTCTCGACGCCGATGCGCGCCTCGATCAGCCGCCGATAGAGCAGCGGCTTGGCGAAGCGGATCCGGCTGCCGCTGCCGAAAATCACCAGTTCGGGCTTGAGCAGCAGAATCTGCTCGAAATGGTCAGCGCTCAAATCCTCGAAGCGCTGCAAGTTCCAGTCTTGCAAGGCGCCGCGCCAGGGGACGAGCAGGCTGCTGCTGTGCTGGATGCCATTGACCCAGACGCTTTTTCCATCGTGGCGTGAAATGTTGTTGCCGCTTTGCGGCTCGTCGAGTAGAAACTTCATCGCTTGCTTGCCTGTGGCTATGCCTGGTTTCAAAGGTTGGAAGGCCTGACGCTGATACTGCGCCAGCGATGCCTTTGCAGCCTGTGCTTAAATTGTATGTTTTGCGGCCTGCGATCGGCCGCATCGCGAACCGTAGATCCAGGAGTTCATGTCTTGAAGCCCATCGCCAAATCCAGCAAGCTGGCCAATGTCTGCTACGACATCCGCGGCCCCGTCATGGACAAGGCGCGCCAGATGGAGGAAGAGGGCCAGAAAATCATCAAGCTGAACATCGGCAATATCGCCGCTTTCGGGCTTGAGCCTCCTGACGAAATCGTCCAGGACATGATACGCAATCTGCCTTCGGCCGCGGGCTATACCGATTCGAAGGGCTTGTTCGCGCCGCGCAAGGCCGTTGTCCATTACAGCCAAGAAAAGAAGATTGCCGGCGTCACCGTCGACGATGTCTACCTGGGCAACGGCGCTTCCGAGCTGATCGTGATGGCGCTCAATGCCTTGCTCGACAACGGCGATGAGGTGCTGCTGCCAGCGCCCGATTACCCGCTATACACCGCTGCTGTGGCGCTGTCGGGCGGCAATCCGGTGCATTACATCTGCGACGAGCAGAGCGATTGGATGCCGGATATTGCCGACATCAAGGCCAAGATCACGCCGAATACGCGGGCCATCGTCGTGATCAATCCGAACAATCCGACCGGTGCGCTTTATCCGGAAAGCCTGTTGCAGGAAATCATCGAGATCGCCCGTCAGCATCAGCTGATCATCATGGCCGATGAAATCTATGACAAGACGCTTTACGACGGCCATGTCCACACCAGCATCGCATCCCTGGCTGATGATGTGTTCTGCCTGACCTTCAACGGGCTGTCGAAGAATTACCGCGCCTGTGGCTATCGCGCCGGCTGGATGGTGGTGTCGGGCGAAAAACGCCATGCGCAGGACTACATCACCGGGCTGAACATGCTGGCGTCGATGCGCTTGTGCGCCAACACCCCGGGCCAGTTGGCGATCCAGACCGCGTTGGGCGGCTATCAAAGCATCAAGGATCTGGTGGCGCCGAGCGGGCGCTTGTGCCGGCAGCGCGACCTGGCTTTTGACCTGCTCAGCCAGATTCCCGGCGTCAGCGTGGTCAAGCCCAAGGCTGCGCTTTACATGTTTCCGCGGCTCGACCCGAAGATGTATCCGATCGCCGACGATCAGCAGTTTGCTTATGAGCTACTGGCCGAGGAGAAGGTGCTGATCGTGCAGGGCACGGGTTTCAACTGGACCGCCCCCGACCATTTCAGGCTGGTTTTTCTGCCCAATTCCGACGATCTCAAAGAGGCGATCGGGCGGATCGAACGCTTTCTTTCGCAATATCGCAAGCGGGCAGGGCGCTGATCCTGGCCATTTTCAACCGTAGAAAACTCCTCATGAAACCGATCAAAGTAGGCCTGCTGGGCATTGGCACAGTAGGCAGGGGCACGTTCAATGTGCTGCGCCGCAACCAGGAAGAAATTCGTGGCCGTGCCGGCCGCGGGATTGAAATTGCGATGATTGCTGACCTTGATGTCGAACGCGCGCGCAGCATCGTCGGCGACAGCGTCAACATCGTCAGCGATGCGCGGCTGGTCATCGCCAACCCCGAAATCGACATCGTGGTCGAGTTGATCGGTGGCTACGGCATTGCGCGTGCCCTGGTGCTCGAAGCGATCGCCGCAGGCAAGCATGTGGTCACCGCCAACAAGGCCTTGCTGGCCTTGCATGGCACCGAGATTTTTGCCGCAGCGCGCGCCAAGGGCGTGGTCGTGGCCTTCGAGGCCGCAGTCGCAGGCGGCATCCCGATCATCAAGGCGCTGCGCGAAGGCTTGACCGCCAACCGCATCGAATGGATCGCGGGCATCATCAACGGCACGACCAATTTCATCCTGTCCGAGATGCGCAGCAAGGGGCTCGACTTCGGCGTCGTGCTGAAGGAAGCTCAACGCCTGGGCTATGCCGAAGCCGATCCGACCTTCGACATTGAGGGCATCGACGCTGCACACAAGCTGACCTTGATGAGTGCGATCGCTTTCGGCATTCCGGTCCAGTTCGACCATGCCCATGTCGAAGGCATCACTAAGTTGCAGGCCGCCGACATCAAATATGCCGAGCAACTCGGCTACCGCATCAAACTGCTGGGCCTGACGCGCCGCCGGGAGCAGGGCATCGAGTTGCGCGTGCATCCGACGCTGGTGCCGGTCAGCCGTCTGATCGCCAATGTCGAAGGTGCGATGAATGCGGTGATGGTGCAGGGCGATGCGGTCGGCACGACGCTGTATTACGGCAAGGGTGCTGGCGCCGAGCCGACCGCTTCGGCCGTGATTGCTGACCTGGTCGACATCACTCGCCTGGCCACGGCCGACCCCGACCACCGCGTACCGCATCTGGCTTTCCAGCATGACGCGATGAACGACACGCCGGTGCTGGCCATGGATTTGGTGCTGACCTCGTTTTACCTGCGCTTGTGCGTGGCCGATCGGGCCGGCGTGTTGTCGAGCATCACGGCCATCCTGGCTGAAAACGATATTTCGATCGATGCGGTGCTGCAGCGTGAGTCGGCTGAAGGTGAAAAGCAGACCGACCTGATCATCCTGACACATCAGACCGTCGAGGGACGCATGAACAAGGCCCTGGCACAGATGCAGGCTTTGTCGACGGTGTTGGCGCCAATCGTGCGCATCCGCAAGGAAGAGCTTGCATGAAATATCTGAGTACCCGCGGTGACAAGACCGAACGTGCCTTTTGCGAAATCCTGCTGGAAGGTCTGGCACCCGATGGTGGACTCTATCTGCCGCAGTCCTATCCGCAGGTCGATGCAAGGACGCTGGCGCGTTGGCGCGGCCTGTCCTATGCCGACCTGGCTTTCGAGATCCTGTCGCTGTATATCGACGACATTCCGGCCGCTGATCTGCATGAGTTGACAAGGCGCACCTATACCGAGGCGGTCTTTGGCACGCCCGAGATCACGCCGCTGAAGCCGCTGGCGCCGGGTCTGGCCTTGCAAGCGTTGTCGAATGGCCCGACGCTGGCCTTCAAGGACATGGCCATGCAACTGCTCGGCGGACTGTTCGAGTATGAGTTGAAGCGTCGCGGCGAGACCCTCAACATCCTCGGTGCCACCTCGGGTGACACCGGCAGCGCGGCTGAATATGCGATGCGCGGCAAGGCCGGCGTCAATGTCTTCATGCTCAGCCCGCAAGGCCGCATGAGTCCGTTCCAGCAGGCTCAGATGTTCAGCTTGCAAGACGCCAATATCCACAATATCGCCGTGCAAGGCGTTTTTGATGATTGCCAGGACATCGTCAAGGCGGTCTCCAACGACCTGGCGTTCAAGCGCAAGTACAAGATCGGGACCGTCAACTCGATCAACTGGGCGCGTCTGCTGGCCCAGGTGGTCTATTACTTCGCCGGCTATTTCCAGGCGACAAATTCCGACGGCGACCTGGTCAGCTTCACCGTGCCATCGGGTAATTTCGGCAATGTCTGCGCCGGCCATGTCGCGCGCATGATGGGTCTGCCGATCAAGCAGTTGGTGGTGGCGACGAACGAAAACGATGTGCTCGACGAATTTTTCCGCAGCGGCATCTACCGGGTGCGCGGCATCACGCAGGAGACCTCGAGCCCGTCGATGGATATTTCCAAGGCCAGCAATTTTGAGCGCTTTGTCTTCGACCTGCTCGACCGCGATGGCGCCAGGGTCAAGTCCCTGTTCGGCGACACGCTGGCCAGCGCCGGACGTTTCAGCATCAGCTCTGAGGAGCATCAGCGCATCGAGCAATTCGGTTTTGTCTCGGGTTCGAGTAACCATACCGACCGGCTGGCGACGATTCGCAAGGCCTACCAGGACTACGGCGTGCTGATCGACACCCATACCGCCGATGGCCTGAAAGTTGCGCTGCAGCAACTTGAAGCCGGCGTGCCGATGCTGGTGCTCGAAACAGCCCTGCCAGCCAAGTTCGCCGCGACGATCGTCGAGGCGCTTGGCATCGAGCCACCGCGCCCCGCCGGGCTTGCCAACATCGAAGCGCTGCCCAAACGTGTCACCCTGATGGCCGTCGATGTTCAGGCCGTCAAGGACTTCGTTGTCGCCCATGTCTGACGCCCGCGCTCCCATGCTGACGCTGGAGGAGGCGCTCGCGCGCCTGCTGAGCAGCATCGAGCCGCTGGGCTTGAACGAAACCATGCGCACTGAGCAGGCGCTGGGTCGGGTGCTGGCCAGAGATGTTGTGTCCCTGCTCGACGTGCCGCCGGCTGACAACACCAGCATGGACGGCTATGCCTTGCTGGCTGCTGATGTGCCGCAGCCAGGTACCTTGCTGCCGGTGGCGCAGCGGGTGCCGGCCGGTGTCGTCGGTGCGCGTCACCAAGAAGGCACGGTCGCGCGCATCTTCACTGGTGCGCAGATTCCCCTCGGCGCCGATGCGGTGGTGATGCAGGAACAATGCCAGGCCAGCGCATTGCCGGGCGGTGGACTCGGTGCGGTGCAAATCAACACCCTGCCGGTTTCGGGTCAATGGATCCGTCGCCGTGGCGAAGACGTGGCTCAGAATACCGTGGTGCTGGCCGCCGGGGCGCGCCTCGACGCCGCAGCGCTGGGTCTGGCCGCTTCGGTCGGTGCGGCCGAGCTGCAGTTGGCCTGTCGTCCCAAGGTGGCTCTGTTCTCGACCGGCGATGAACTGGTCATGCCTGGTGAGCCCTTGAGGCCGGGTGCGATCTACAACTCGAATCGTTTCATGCTGCGCGGCCTGCTCGAAGGCATGGGTTGCGTGGTCATTGATCTGGGCATCGTGCCGGACCAACTGGAAGCTACCCGCCAGGCCTTGCGCGAGGCCGCCTTGCAAGCCGATCTGATCATCACTTCGGGGGGGGTGTCGGTCGGGGAGGAAGACCATTTGCGACCTGCGCTGCAGCTTGAAGGCCGCATCGACCTCTGGCAAATCGCGATCAAGCCGGGCAAGCCGCTGGCTTTTGGCGAAGTCCGGCGTGCTGACCGCAACCCGGCCTGGTTCATCGGCCTGCCGGGCAATCCGGTGTCGAGCTTCGTCACCTTTTTGCTGGCGGTGCGCCCGGTGATCCTGCGCCTGCAAGGCGCCACCCGATTGGCGCCGCGCGGCTTCAACTTGCGTGCTGATTTCGACTGGCCAAGGCCTGACCGCCGGCAGGAGTTCCTGCGCGTGCGCTTGAACGCCGCTGGCGGACTGGATTTGTTCCCGAATCAGAGTTCGGGTGTGCTGACCTCGGCGGTCTGGGGCGACGGGTTGCTTGACAACCCTGGGCTGCAGGCGATCAAGGCCGGGCAGCTGGTTCGCTTCATCCCCTTTTCCGAGCTGCTGGCATGAAGATCCAGGTTCGATATTTCGCCTCGCTGCGTGAACAACTCGGCGCGGGTGAAACGCTTGAGCTCGCGGCCGGCATGACGATCGGTCAATTGCGCGATCAATTGCTGGCGAGCTCGGCCCTGCATGGGCAGGCCCTGGCACGCGGCCGGGCAGTGCGCTGTGCGCTGAACCAGCTGCTCTGCAAGGAAGATGTGGTTATTGCTGACGGCGCCGAAGTCGCTTTCTTTCCGCCCGTTACCGGCGGCTGAGACCGCCCCGGGTCATTTGCTGAATTTCAGCAATTCGCTGGGCAGGACTCGCAAGAGTGCCAGGCATTGGCCTTTGACATCGTTGAATTTGTTCAATTCCCCCATCTCGCAGCGGTCGCCGCCCTGCACCTGCAAGCGCGCGATGTCCTGGCAGCTGATGCCTTCGAATTGCAACTCGCGGTTGCGCTGATCCCCGGGCTTGACCGAACCGAAGCTGGTCAGCTTGCTGGCGTAGACCACGCCATTGCTGCGATAGGCTGAAAAGCCCGGCACCAGGCTGTTGATTTCATAGGGCAGTTTGTTGTTCAAATTCATCTCGAAGCGGCAGCCACCAGGCGCTTCGACGCGCCGCAACAATTGCAGTTCGGCCAGTACAGTTGGCTTTTTACCTGGACTGATCGGTCGCCAGCTGCCGTCATCCTTGAGCAAGTAGCGCTGTCCGTCCGCATCGCCAAGTTCAATATCGGCATTGGCGCAGGCTGAGGTCAAGGCCAGAACGAGCATTGCTGGCAGCATTGCGTGGCGGGTTTTCATGGGGCAGTCCGGGCATAGGGGTGGAGCGACCAGACTGTAGTTGACGGGCTTTTTCGGTGCCATCCCCCGAGCGCTTGCTAGAGGAAACCCTGATGTGCTATAGTTCGACCTTCGCTGGAGTTGAGACCCCAGCGATTCGTACGTCTCCTCTGACCTTGTTCAGGCCGCTGCCCAGATTTTGGTGCCAGTGTTGCGCTGAACACCCCTCGGGTTCGGTCGGCGGCGATGCCGTCGCTTTGACTGTTCCCCCGGCGCCGCACCAGGCTCCCCCAAACTCGCTTGCAGCGAGCTTTGTAATGCCTTGGTGCACGACGCGAGCTTTCTCCCAGCGACTTTTTTGGCTCGACCCATAGGTCGGGTGCTTCGCATTTGCTCTGCTATTGCAGGGCCGGGCGTAGCTTTGTTGAAAGAAGATATGAGTTTTGAAAATCTAGGCCTGCACGAAGTTCTCCTGCGCGCTGTTGTTGATTCCGGCTATGAGACAGCCACCGAAGTACAGACCCAGGCCATTCCTCCGGGCCTGAACGGTCAGGACCTGATGGTCTCGGCCCGCACCGGCAGCGGCAAGACCGCGGCCTTCATCCTGCCAGCCCTGCAAAAAATCCTGGCCAGCCGCAGCGAGAACGCGACGCGTCAAAAGGGCAAGATGTACGGCCCGAAAATCCTCGTGCTGACACCGACCCGCGAACTGGCGATGCAAGTGGCCAAGGCTGCACAAACCTACGGGCGCCATGTGCCTGGCCTGCGCATTTCGACTGTGCTGGGCGGCATGCCTTATGCACTGCAGATCAAGCAGCTGAGCGGCCCCCTGGACATCCTGATCGCCACGCCTGGCCGTCTGCTTGACCATCTGCAGTCAGGCAAGGCCGTGCTCGACAACGTCGACATCCTGGTGCTTGACGAAGCCGACCGCATGCTGGACATGGGCTTCATCGACGACATCAAGACCATCGCCGACCGCATTCCGGCAACGCGTCAGACCCTGATGTTCAGTGCCACGTTTGCTGGCCATGTCGGCCGTCTGGCGCATGACCTGATGCGCGATCCGCTGCGCGTTGATGTCGCTTCCCACACTGACACGCATGAGAACATCACGCAGCGTCTGCACTGGGCTGACAACAACAACCACAAGGACCAATTGCTCGAGCATCTGCTCGCCGACAAGGATCTCGACCAGGCCTTGGTGTTCACCAGCACCCAGCGTGATGCTGACTGGCTGGCCGAGCGCCTGCAGGAACTCGGTCACTCGGTGGCGCCGCTGCACGGCGGCATGCCGCAGGGTCGCCGCAACCGCACCTTGCTGGCGCTGCGCCGGCGTGAAGTGCGCGTGCTGGTCGCCACTGACGTGGCGGCTCGCGGTATCGACGTGCCGACGATTTCGCATGTGATCAATTACGGTCTGCCGATGAAGGCCGAGGACTATGTGCACCGTATCGGCCGTACCGGTCGTGCCGGTCGCTCGGGCCTGGCGGTGACGCTGGCCACGCGCGACGATGTGTCGATGATCCGCCGCATCCAGCAGTTCACCACCCAGACCATCCCGTCAGCACAGATCGAAGGCCTGGAGCCGAAGACGCAAGAGCCGCGCATCTTCCCGCCACGTCCGATGGGCGCTGGTGGTTTTGAAGACCGCGGCGCACCGCGTCCTTCATGGGGTGCCAAGCCTGCTTATGGCAACAAGAGCTTCGGCGGCAACAAGTCCTTCGGTAACAAGCCGTTCAATCGCGACGGGGGCCAACCGTTCAACCGTGATGGCGGCCAGCCTTTCAATCGCGATGCTGGTCGTCCTGCGGCTTTCGAGCCGCGCGGCGAGTTCCGTCAGGACGCCAGGCCTGAATTTGTTCGTCAGGACGCCAGGCCTTCGTTCGACAACAAGCCTTTCGAGCGCAGCAACGACCGCCCGAACGACCGCAGCTTCGCTCCGCGTGGCGACAGGCCATCGTTTGGCGCTGCCAAGCCGAGTTTCGGCCAGGACCGTCGTCCTGCCGGCCCCGGCGCCGGCCCGAAGCGCAGTGGCCCGTTCAGCCCCTCCGGCCCGCGCCGTAGCGGTTTCGGTCGCTGATTGATCTGGACTTTCGTTTGACCTTGAAAAGCCCGCTGGCCAAGCGGGCTTTTTTTCAACTGCAGGAAAAGCGGCATGCAACAAAAGGGTCGGCTGAG
This sequence comes from uncultured Burkholderiales bacterium, assembly GCA_903820745.1. Lineage (GTDB taxonomy): Bacteria > Pseudomonadota > Gammaproteobacteria > Burkholderiales > Burkholderiaceae_C > Paucibacter_A. Next base: position 9,857 of record CAIJIT010000207.1, on the reverse strand, counting down.
CCAGTGGGACGATGCCAAGGGCTATGGATTCATCTCGCCTGACGCAGGCGGGCCGCGCCTGTTCGTCCATCGCCAAGCCTTCGGTAATGCCCGTCCGCAAGCCGGTCAGGCTTACAGCTTTGAAGTCGGAATTGATGCCCAAGGCAAGCCGCGCGCTCTGAAATTGCGAAGCTTGGCACCCAAAGCCCAGGCTTGGCGCGGCAGCAGGGTATGGCTGGTGCCGGGCTTTGCTTCGGCCTATCTGGTCTGCCATTTGTTGTGGCCGATGCCGCCCGCGGTCTGGGGTGCTTATATGGCGATGAGCATGGCGACCTTCATCGTCTATGCCGGTGACAAACGCGCGGCGCGGCTCGGTCAGCCCCGCGTGCCTGAACGCACATTGCATGGTCTGGCGCTGGCCTGCGGCTGGCCGGGCGCCTTGCTGGCGCAGCAACTGCTCAGGCATAAGTCGGCCAAGTCCGAGTTCCTGCGCCGCTTCTGGTTTGCCGCCGGCGCCAATGTCACGCTGTTCGTCCTGCTGGCCACGCCGCTGCTCCGATCAGTCGCTAGCTGGATCAGGGCTGGTTGAACCCGAGCAAGTCGCAGCGAATTCAGCGCGGCTGCATCCCGGCAGCCGAGCGCAATTTGCACGATACTGCGCGGTTCCTTTTATCCTTGGTTTTCCATGAAGAACTTCCCACCTGATCTGCTGCGGCGCATGGCCATTGGGCTCGCCTTGTGTGCAACGCTGTTGCCGGTATTCGCCCAGACTGCAAGCTCCTCAGCAGAAAGCGGGAGCGGCTTCGACGCCTGGACTGAAACCTTTGCTGCTGACTGGGTGCGGCAATCGGCTGAGCGCGCGACCTACAGTCAGTATTTCAGTGGCGCCGAACAAGCCGCGCTGGAGCGGCAGTTGACGCCGCAGACTGCCGAACGCCGGGCGAAAACGCGCGCTCTGGCCCGCGAGGGCTTGGCGCAACTCGATCGCTATGCCGCGGGCCAATTGACCGCGACTCAGCAAGATAGCTTGGCAACGATCCGCTGGACCTTGCAGCGCAGCATCGCCAGCGAGCCGTTCGAAGACCACAATTTCATCTTCAACCAGCTTGGCGGTCCGCAGGTCAGCCTGGTGTCCTTCATGAGCGAAGCGCATCCGATGCGCAACGCGGACGATCTGGCTTCATTCATGGCCCGCCTGGAGCAGGTCAGCCTGCGCGTCGACGAGGCGATTGCCCGAGCCCGCAGCGCGCAAGCCAAGGGTTTGCTGCCACCGCGGTTCATCCTTGAACGGACCATCACCCAGGTGCAGTCCTTTTTGCTTCCGCCCCCGGCTCAGAATCTTTTCGTCGAGACGCTGACCCGCCGCAGCGCGCGCATCGACGGCTTGGCCGCTTCCGACCGCCAGCGTGCAATTGCCGACGCCACGGAGCTTGTCGAACAGCGCATTCGCCCCGCTTGGCAGCGCTTGCTGGTCTGGCTGAACGAGATTCATCCAATGACCCATGCCGATGCCGGTCTCTGGCGTTTTGCCGATGGTGCAGCTGCTTATGCGCAGGCGCTGGCGACCTACACCACCACAACGCTCAGTGCAGAAGAAATTCACGCCCTCGGCCTGCGCGAAGTGTCGCGGATTGAAGGCGAGATGGACCGAAAGCTGACTGCGCTGGGCCGCAAGGAAGGCACCGTTGAGTCGCGCATGACTGCGCTGCGCAAGGAAATGCAGCCGGCGGCCGACCCCGACCCGAGGCCGGCCCTGCTGGCACGTTTTGCGGACTATGTGAAGGACAACCAGCGCCGTAGCCAGGCGCTGTTCAACCTGCAGCCTGCGGCGCCGGTCGAAGTGAGGCGCGAACCCCCCTTGACCGAGAAGACCGCTGCGGCCCACTACAGCACGCCGGCTCCGGATGGCAGTCGGCCGGGCGTGTTCTGGGCGCCATTGCCCGGGCCTGAATTCAATATGCCGCAGATGCGCAGCCTGACCGTCCATGAGGCAGTGCCGGGCCACCATTTCCAGCTCGCCTTGCAGCAGGAGCAAATCGATCAACCGCGTTGGCGCCAGCGCCGCGTCTTCGGCGGCGGCAGTGCCAACTCTGAAGGATGGGCGCTCTATGCCGAGCGACTTGCGATCGACAACGGCTGGTATGAAGACGAGCCCTTTGCGCTGCTCGGTGCGCTGGACGGACAGCTGTTTCGCGCCCGGCGCCTGGTCGTCGACACCGGCCTGCATGCCAAGCGCTGGACCCGCGAACAGGCGATCGCTTATGGCATCGGCGCGCAGGAAGTCGAACGCTATGTCGCCAACCCGGGGCAGGCCTGTGCCTACATGATCGGCATGCTGCGCATCCTGGAACTGCGTGACGCTGCGCAGAAGGACCTGGGTACGCGCTTTTCGCTCAAGGCCTTCCACGATGTCGTGCTGAAGGCCGGCTCGGTGCCGATGGATGTGCTGAGTCAAGTGGTCCAGCGCTGGGTGTCGGAGCAGAAGCTTGCAGCGACGCAGCTGGCCAGCTGAAGCGCTTCAGTCGCTGAACAGCGTCAGCAGTCGATCGAGTCCGCCCGCATTGATCGCCACCATGGCCTGTTCGCGCACCCGCGGTTTGGCGTGGTAGGCGACTGACAGGCCGGACGCGCCGAGCATCAAGAGGTCGTTGGCACCATCGCCGACGGCAATCGCCTGGCGCGGTTGCGCGCCGATGTCGGCACAGCATTGCAGCAGCATGCGGCGCTTTTCCTCGCCGTCGCAGATTTCGCCCCAGGCCTGGGTGATCAGCCCGCCGGTCAGTCGGCCGTCCTTGATTTCCAACTCGTTGCTGCGGACGAAGTCGATGCCGAGTTCCTGCACGACATACCGGGTGAAATAGCTGAAGCCGCCCGACACCAGCAGCAGTTTCAACCCTGCTGCTTTCAAGGCTGCACAGAGCTCACGCGCACCCGGGTTGAACTGCAGGCGCTCCTTCAGCACGGCTTCAAGCGCGTTTTCCGGCACCCCCTGCAGCAGCGCCAGGCGCCGGCGCAGGCTGTCCTTGAAGTCGCTGATCTCGCCGCGCATCGCGGCCTCGGTGATCGCCGCGACTTCGGCTTTGCGCCCGGCGGCTTCGGCGATTTCATCGATGCATTCGATATTGATCAGCGTCGAGTCCATGTCGAAGGCGGCGATGCGGAAATCCGCCAGTTTCAGCGGCGGCGCGAAGCCTTGAATCACGAGGGTCGGGTCTTGCATGAATGGTTCCGTTTCAATCAATCAGCGGGTCGGCTGCCCCAGCAAGCGCAGCACTTCGCGGATCGCCTGGGCGCGGTCTTTCGGATCGGTCAAGGCCTTGTCGATACGCAGCTTGTCGTTGCCGACTAACTTGATATTGCGGTTCTTCTGCACCAGCGCGATCACCTTGGCGGCGTCGATCGGCGGGTTCGGGCGGAAGCTGATGTTCATCAACTGTGGTGCGGCATCGATCTTCAACACGCCATAAGGCTTGGCCAGCACGCGCAACCGGTGCGTGTCGAACAGAGTCTGGCCCTGCGCCGGCAGCTTGCCAAAACGGTCGGTTGCTTCCTCGAGCAGCGCGTCGATTTGCTCGTTCTTTTCGGCCGAAGCCAGGCGCTTGTAAAAGGACAGCCGCACATGCACGTCGCCGCAATAAGCATCGGGCAGCAGCGCCGGTGCATGCAGATTGATCTCGGTGACGGCCGCCAGCGGATTGAGTAGATCGGGTTCAACGCCGGCCTTTAGCGAACGCACTGCTTCGGTGAGCATCTCGTTGTAGAGCTGGAAGCCGATCTCGAGCATATTGCCGCTCTGGTTCTCGCCCAGTACCTCGCCGGCACCGCGGATTTCCAGGTCATGCATCGCCAGGTAAAAGCCCGAACCGAGCTCTTCCATCGCCTGGATCGCATCGAGCCGCTGCGCCGCCTGCTTGGTCAAGCCTTCCAGATCCGGCACCATCAAATAGGCATAAGCCTGATGGTGCGAGCGGCCGACGCGGCCGCGCAGCTGGTGCAGTTGCGCCAGGCCGAATTTGTCGGCGCGTGCCATCACGATGGTGTTGGCGCTCGGCACATCGATGCCGGTTTCGATGATGGTCGAGCACAGCAGCAAATTGTGTTTGCCGCCGACAAATTCGCGCATCACCCGCTCGAGTTCGCGCTCGGGCATCTGCCCATGGGCGATGACGATGCGCGCTTCGGGCAGCAGCTCGACCAGCTTCTGGCGCCGGTTCTCGATCGTATCCACCTCGTTGTGCAGGAAATAGACCTGTCCGCCGCGCTTCAACTCGCGCAGCACCGCTTCACGGATCACGCCGTTGCTCTCGCTGCGGACAAAGGTCTTGATCGCCAGCCGGCGTTGCGGCGCGGTCGCGATCACGCTCAGGTCGCGCAGCCCTTCCAGCGCCATGCCCAAGGTGCGCGGGATCGGCGTGGCGGTCAAGGTCAGCACATCGACTTCGGCGCGCATTGCCTTCATCGCCTCCTTGTGGCGCACGCCGAATCGGTGCTCTTCGTCGATCACCAGCAGCCCCAGGCGCATGAACTTGACGTCGGCGCTGAGCAGCTTGTGGGTGCCGATGACGATGTCGATCGAGCCATCCGCCAGGCCGGCCATCGCCGCCTTGATTTCCTTGGCTGAGCGGAAGCGGCTCATCTCGGCGACCCGGACCGGCCATTTGCCGAAGCGGTCGTAAATGGTCTGGAAATGCTGCTCAGCCAACAGCGTCGTTGGCGCCAGGATCGCCACCTGCTTGCCGCCCATCACGGCGATGAAAGCTGCGCGCAGCGCGACTTCGGTCTTGCCGAAACCGACATCGCCGCAGACCAGCCGGTCCATCGGCCGCGGGCTGATCATGTCCTGGATCACCGCATGGATGGCGGCGCGCTGGTCGGGTGTCTCCTCGAAGCCGAAACTGGCAGCGAAGGCCTCGTAGTCCTGGCCGCCATAACGGAAGGCATGGCCTTCGCGCGAGGCCCGTTGGGCATAGAGGTTGAGCAACTCGGCCGCGGTGTCGCGCACCTGTTCGGCGGCGCGGCGTTTGGCTTTTTCCCATTGTCCCGAGCCAAGCCGGTGCAGCGGTGCCTCTTCGGCCGACACGCCGGTGTAGCGGCTGATCAGATGCAGTTGCGACACCGGCACATAGAGCGTCGCGGCATCGGCATATTCGAGATGCAGGAACTCCGAGGCGCCGTCGCCGATGTCGATATTGATCAGCCCGCGGTAGCGTCCGATGCCATGGTTGCTGTGCACGACCGGGTCGCCAATCTTCAGCTCCGACAGGTCCTTGATCAGCGCATTGACATCGCTGACTTGCTCCTGCTTGCGGCGCCTGCGCGTTGTCGGCGCAGTGGCGAACAACTCGGTCTCGGTGAAGAGCTGGATCTTCCTTCCGGAGTCAGGCTCGAACCAGAAAAATCCCTCAGCCAGCGGCGCTGCGGTGATCGCGAACTTCTCTTCGCCGGCTTCGAATTCGGCCAGATCCTGCACCGACGGTGGGTCGATGCTGCTGTCGCGCAGCAGCTCCAGCAAGGTCTCGCGACGGCCTTCGCTTTCGGCCAGCAGCAGCACCCGGTGCGGGGTGCTCTTCAGATGCGCGGCCAGCCTGGCAAAGGGTTGCTGGGTGCCGCGCTCGATGCTGACATCGGGCAGCGGCCTGGCGTAGTCGATCGGCTCATCGACCGAGATATGGCCGCGCACCGCCAGCACCGCATGGGGATGGGTCAGCGTGAAGAATTCCTCGACCTTGAGGAAGATTTCTTCAGGCGCCAGGATCGGCCGCTCGGGGTCATGCTGGAGGAAGCGGTGGCGCTCGCGCGTATCGACCCAGAAGCGCTTCAGCGCTTCGTCAATATTGCCATGCAGCACCAGCGCCGCCTGCTCGCCGAGGAAGTCAAAGATCGTCGCTGTCTGCTCAAAGAAGATCGGCAGGTAATACTCGATGCCGCCAGTGGCGATGCCCGAGGCCATGTCCTTGTAGATGCGCGAGCGGGTCGGGTCGCCCTCCATCTTTTCGCGCCAGCGCGACCTGAAGGCCTGGCGCGCGGCTTCGTCCATCGGAAATTCATGACCTGGCAGCAGCCGCACTTGCGGCACCGGATAAAGGCTGCGCTGGCTGTCGGGGTCGAAAGTGCGGATCGAATCGACCTCGTCACCGAACAGGTCGACCCGGAAAGGCACCAGCGAGCCCATCGGGAACAGATCGATCAGACCGCCGCGCACCGCATATTCGCCTGGCGACACCACCTGGCTGACATGGGCATAGCCACCCAGCGTCAACTGGGCTTTCAGACTGGCTTCGTCGAGCCGCTGTTTCTGCTTGAAATTGAAGGTCGTGGCGGCCAGAAAGGAGGGCGGCGCCAACCGGGTCAGCGCCGTGGTGGCCGGCAGCAGCACGACGTCGACATCGCGCTGTTCAGCCGCCTTGCCCTGGCTCTGCAGCAGCCCCCAGAGCGTGGCCAGGCGCTCGGAGATCAGGTCCTGATGCGGCGAAAAATTGTCGTAGGGCAGGGTTTCCCAATCGGGGAAGACCGCCACGCGCAACTGTGGCGCAAAGAATTTCAGCTCATCCTCGAGCCTTTGCGTGTCGCCCGGGTCGGCGGTGATGATCGCGGTGATGCGGCCGGCGGCCATTTGCTGCAGCGCGAATTGCGCCAGCAGCAAGGCATCGGCTGAGCCGGTCGGGCGGGGCTGGTTGAATTTTTTGCCAGGGGCGATGAGGGGAAGCAGCATTCTTGGTCTCGGGACTTACCTTGGCGTCTGCATTCGCAAACGTCGGGCTGATTCTTCGTCGCGGGCATCGTCGATCTCGCGCATCACGCTGTTGATATTGACCACGCCGGCCTTGCGGACAAAGCGGCCGGTCAGCGGCTGATCCGGGTGCAGGGCGCCGCGCTGGTACAGGTCCCAGATTTCTTCACCATATTCACTCTTCAGCAACTCGGGCGCGAAACGGCCGAAAAAGCCGCGCAGATTGTCGACATCGCGCAGCAGCATCCGCTTGGCGTGGTTGTTGCCAGCAGCGTCGACCGCTTGCGGCAAGTCGATGATCACCGGGCCGTCCTCGGCCAGCAGGATATTGAATTCGGACAAGTCGCCGTGGATCACGCCGGCGCTGAGCATGCGCACGACTTCCTGCAGCAGCGACTGATGGTGGCGGCGCGCGTCCTCGGGGCTGAAATCGACATCGTTCAGGCGCGGTGCGGCATCGCCCCCGGCGTCGCAGACCAACTCCATCAAGAGCACACCGTCGCAGAAGTTATAGGGTTTGGGCACGCGCACACCGGCTGCAGCCAGGCGATACAAGGCATCGACCTCGGCGCTCTGCCAGGCCGCTTCCTGGGCCTGGCGGCCAAAGCGCGTGCCCTTGGCCATCGCGCGGGCCTGGCGGCTGTTCTTGACCTTGCGGTTCTCGGTGTAGTCGACTGCCTGCCTGAAGCTGCGTTGATCGGCTTCCTTGTAGACCTTGGCACAGCGCGTGTCTTCGCCGCAGCGGACCACGTAAACCATTGCCTCTTTGCCGCTCATCAACTGGCGTACAACGCTGTCGATCAGGCCTTCTTCAAGCAAGGGTTGCAGTCTCTTCGGTGTTTTCATGGGTCACATTGTGCCGGTCGCGGCGCCGGCGGGGCGGTGCAGGGTGATCGGCTGCAGCGCTGAAGCCTCGATCGAGCGCGCCCGCAACTGGCCGCAACCGGCATCGACATCCTGGCCGGCCGAGTCGCGCAGCTTGGTCAGCACGCCGCGTTGGTGCAACTCAGCCGCGATCGCGCGCGCCCTTGACCCGTCGGGCCGTTTGAACTCGAGGCCGTCAACTGTGTTGTACGGAATCATGTTCAGCAGCGCGTATTTGCCCTTCAGCAGCCGCACGATGCCGTCGAGTTCGTCGGCATCGTCGTTGATGCCTTCCAGCAGCGTCCATTGGTACTGGATCGGGTAGCCGGTGGCGCGCGCATAGCGTTCGCCCAGGTCAACCAGTTCGTCCGGTGTCATCTTTGGCGCATGTGGCAGCAGGCGCTCGCGCAATGCCGGCTTGCTGCTGTGCAGCGACAGGGCCAGCGCCGGTTTCACCAAACCCTGCTGCAATCGCTCGAACAAGCGCGGGTCGCCGACGCTGGAAAAAACCAGGCTTTTGTGGCCGATATTGCCTTGCGTGCCGAGCAGCTCGATCGCTGCCATCACGTTCTCGAGGTTGTGCGCCGGCTCGCCCATGCCCATGAAAACGACCTTGTTGACCGGCCGCAGTCGGCGCGCCAGCGCCACCTGGGCGATGATTTCGCCGCTGCTCAACTGGCGCAGCAAACCATCGCGCCCGGTCATGCAGAACAGGCAGCGGACCGCGCAACCGACTTGGCTCGAGACGCACAGACCCCCGCGCGGCAGCAGCACGCTCTCGACCGTTTGCCCGTCCTGCAGTCCGACCAGCAGCCGCATTGAACCGTCTTCGCCCGGGTGGCTCGAGATCAGCCTGGCCAGGCCCTGCAGCATCTCGTCGATCACCGGCAAACCGTCGCGCAATGTTTTGGGCAGATAGTTCTCGGGGCGCCTGCGGCCCTGATCGCGCGGACGGCATTGCACCCAGTCGCGCAGCAAGCGCTGTTGATGCTCGGTTCTGGCGCCGAGTGCGCGCAGGCCTTGCTGGATGTCTTCGATGCGCATGGAGGCAGGGTCGGGCAGGGGAGCCGGGATTATCCCTGCTGGCGCAGCCGGCTGACCCGGGCTTTGAAGCCACAGCCCGGAAAAAGCGCTGCGCTTGGGCGCCGTTCACCCTATAGTCCGCTCACACCGCAGCAAGCGGGAACCCGAGGAGACTGAAAAAATGTTGAAACGCAGAACCTTTGCGCTGGCCGCTGCGGCCATTCTCTCCCCGCTGCCGTTGTTTGCGCAGTCCAACCAACCGGTGCGCATCGTCGTGGGCTTCCCGCCGGGCGGCGGCACCGACATCCTGGCGCGGGTGCTGGCGCAAAAGCTCTCGGTGATGTGGAACGTCCAGGTGCTGGTCGAAAACCGGGCTGGCGCGACTGGCGTGATCGCGGCCGACTATCTGTCCAAGCAGGCGCCTGATGGCACGACGCTGATGATGGCTCATATCAACAGCCACGCGATCGCGCCAGCGCTGTTCCCGAAGATTCCCTATCAGGTCGAGCGCGACTTCACGCCGGCGGTGCTGGTCGGTGTGACGCCGAATCTGCTGATCTGCGGTGAGCAGCAGACAGCGCGCACGGTCAAGGATCTGGTGGAGTTGTGCCGCAAGAACCCAGGCCGCATCACCTTTGGTTCGGCCGGCAACGGCTCGGCCCAGCATCTGGCGTTGGAAATGTTCAAGCTGGGCGCCGGTCTTGATGCGATCCATGTGCCTTACAAGGGCTCCGGCCCGATGCTGACCGACCTGATGGGCGGCCAGATCCAGTACAGCTTTGACACCATGACAGCGGCCACGCCGCATGTGAAAAACGGCAAGGTGTTTGCGATCGCCCAGACCCGGCTGCAGCGCAGTGCGGCCCATCCGACGGTGCCGACGATGGCCGAATCGGGTTTCCCCGGCTTTGAGGCCACCACCTGGTACGGCCTGGCCGGGCCGGCCAAGATGGCGCCCGCCTTGGTCCGACATATCAATGAAGATGTGAACAAGGTCCTGGCCATGCCCGATGTCCAGGAACGCTTTGCCCAATATGGCGCTGAAGATGGTGGCGGATCGGCCGAGAAGTTCTCGACCTTTATCCAGGCCGAGATGCGCAAATGGGCCAAGGTGGTGAAAGACGCCAATGTGAAGATGGACGCTTGACATCCTCCCCGCCCTAAAGGGCGGGGATTCCCTCTACAGGGGCTGCATGTCCGCAGCCGGCTCTGAACTTTGACAGGATATTGCGAGCAGCGTTCACATCACGATCATGCAAAC
>CAIJIT010000206.1 GCA_903820745.1 uncultured Burkholderiales bacterium | reverse complement strand
CCGCCCAGGCCTATGGTTTGGGGACCAGTCAGGTCGCGGCGCTGACCACCGCCGATGTCTATGCGTTGGTGACGGCTGACCTCTACGCGATGAGGACGATCCAAGTTGCCTCGTTGACCACGGCGCAGGTCATTGCGCTGGGCACCAGCCAGATCGCCAGCTTGAGCACTCATCAGGTCGCAGGTCTGACTACCTTGCAACTGGCCAGCTTGACCACGGCCAGCCTGAACGCCTTGACGACGGCCCAGTTTGTTGCTTTGACGACCAAACAGGTCGCAAGCTTGACGACGGCGCAGGTGTCGACGCTGGAGACCGCCGATCTGACGGCGATGATGACGCTGCAAGTGGCTTCGTTCACCAACGCACAGTTGGCTGCCTTGAGTACCAGCGAAATGGTCAGCCTCACCACTTCGCAAGTCGCCGGGATGACCACCTTGCAGATGGCCAGCCTGACGACGGCCAGCCTGAACTCGCTGACCACCTTGCAGTTTGCCGCGCTGACGAGCAACCAGGCGGCAGGCTTGACAACGGCGCAGGTCGCTGCCTTGCAGACCGCAGATCTGACCAGCATGAAATCCGCCAGCATCGCGGCATTTACCACGGCGCAGATCGTTGCCCTGACTACCACCGAGCTGTGTGCACTTTCAACTGCAGGCTTCACCTTGACGACCGCTCAAACGACTGCGCTCACGACGGCCGGCACAAGCTACACGCCGCTGGTCCTCGACCTGAACGGCGACGGGGTGCAGACGCTGTCGGTGACCGCCGGGGTTCAGTTCGACGTCGGCAACCGCGGCGTGGTCGCCAGCACAGGCTGGGTGGCGCCGACCGATGGCTTGCTGGTGCTCGATGTCAGCGGCAATGGGGTGATCGACGACGGCAGCGAGTTGTTCGGCAGCGGCACCCTCCTGGCGGACGGCTCGCATGCGGCCGATGGCTTCATCGCCCTGAAGGCGCAGGACAGCAATGGCGACGGGGTGATCAATGCCCAGGATGCCGGTTTCAGCGCATTGGCGGTCTGGGTCGACGCCAACAGCGATGGTGTGAGTCAATCGGGTGAGCTGAAGAGCTTGGCCTCGCTGGGTATCGAGTCGCTGAACCTGAATGCCGCCGCAACGCAGATCAGCAACAACGGCAACCTGATTGGTCTGTTGAGCAGTTACACCACGCTTGATGGGGTCATCCATCAACTGGCTGACGTGTGGCTGCAGTCGGCGGTGGCAACGCCGGCAATGGGAACAGCGGCGGGAGCAGCGGCAGCAGCGGCAGCAGCGCCAGCTTCGGTAGCCACAACACCGGCGGCAAATGCGACCTTACCGACGATGCCGCTGCGCAATGCGGTGACCGGCTTGACCCAGTCGCTGAGCAGTTATGCGCAAGGGCAGGGCGATGCGCCGGTCAACAGCGCCAGCCTGGCAATGCCTGAGGTGATCAATTCCGTGGTGAATACCATGGCTTTGGCGGCAAGGCTGTCAGCCTTCATCGAGCAGAACGCTGCGGTACCGGCGGGCTTGCCGATGGCGGTGTTGCCGCTGATCGAGAGGCTGCTCGACTCAGTGACGCTGGCATCGAGCTCGACCTTGCCCTGGGCTGATCAGCAGGATCTAGCGCGCAAGCTGAACAAGGGCTGAGCTGAGCAGGCCCTTTCAACAGGGCCTACTGTGGCAGCGCAGCTCGATCAGACCAGGGGGTAGACGCCGAACTGTGCCAGGCTCAAGACCGGATGGGCGGTCACCAGGTCGGTGAAATAGGCCCGGCTGTCGGTCAAGACCGGCATGCCCGTGCCGGCAAAACTGCCGTCGACATCGCCGCGCAGCACGCCGACCAGGCCAATATGACTCGGCATGGTCGAGTCGATCGTCAACGCTGGCACCAGGCCTGGGTTGAGATTCGCGTCGCCAGGCACGTTGCTGTCGACTTCGTTGAAGAACATCCACTGCGGTGCTGGCGCGGCCAGCCCGACCACATGCTTGAGCACGCTGATGGCATCGCTCAATTCGACCTTGCCGTTGCCGTCATAGTCGGCCGCGAAAGCCTGGTAAGGCGAGAGCGCTTGACCGCTGGCGTTGACTGGCAGGCCGACGATCATCTTGAGGATCGCAATCGCATCCTGCAGATTGACTGCCTCGTTGGTGGCTGCGGCTTCACTGCTGGCCACCGCACGGGTGACCGTCATGACGGTCGCACCGCCCGAGTCGCTGTAGGTTGTAGCGGCGCCGTTGCTGTCGGTGAACGTTGGCGTCGTGCCGATATTGACATCGACGGCATTGAGCAGCGAATGCGTTTTCCAGCTATAGGCCAGCAGGTCAGTGAGCGCATTGGTTCCATCGGAAAGGAAGGTGAAACTCAAAGCATCGCTGGCCGCCGAGACGTTGCCTGCAGCATCGGTCTGGCGCACCTCCAGGCTGTAATTACCCGGTCGCGGTTTGAAGGTGGCCGTCCAATGGGCACCGTCATCGATGCTGTACTGGAGCGTCGCGCCATCCTCCAGGCCAACGAAGCTCAGGCTCGCATCGGTGGTGATGTGGTCGTCGTTGGTGTCGGTGTCATTTGTCAGACTCAGCGTCAGTTTTGCGGCCTCGGTGTCGACGGTGAATTGATAGGCATTGCTGGCTGGCGACTGATTGCCAGCGGCATCTGTCTGGCGCACAAAGACGCTGTTGCTGCCTTCTGAAAGGGCATATTCAGTGCGCCAGATCGAGCCATTTTCGCTGTACTCGATGATCGCCCCCGATTCGGCCACCACCACCAGGGTCTTGTTGTTGGTGATGCCGTCGGTGCTGCTGACGCCGCTGTCGACCAGGAGCGACAAGGCCGGAGTCGCTACCGTGTTGTCGAGCGTAAAGCTGTAGCTGGTCGCCGCTGAGATATTGCCCGCCACATCGGTCTGATGCACCATGACCGGGTTCGTACCCTCGACCAAGGCCAAAGGGGTTTCGATGTTGCTGATCCAACTCTTGCCGCCATCGAGGCTGTACTGGACGGTGGCACCATCCTCCAAACCGTCGAATCTGACTTTTGGGTCGCTGGTGATCTGATCTCCGGCGGTAGCAGTGTCATTGACCAGGGCCATCGTTGGCGCTGCAACCATCATGTCGAGGGTGAAAGAAAGTGGCCCGCTGTCCTCGGAGACATTGCCGGCCAGATCGGTCTGGTGCACCCAGACGGCGTTATTGCCTTCGATGGCGCTAAAGCTGCTGGTCCAATTGCTGCCGTCGATGCTGTACTGAACTGTGGCGTTGTCGGCCTGCCCGCTGATCAGCAGCAGTCCGTTGCTGCTGATGTTGTCGGTGGTAAGGCCGGTGTCGCTGGCCAATGCCAATGTCAGCGCCGCCGGCTTGGTCTGGTCGATCCTGATGGCGCCCGCCTTGGCGATCGAGCTGACGTTGCCCGCGATGTCGGTTTGTTCGACCTGAACGGCTTCGGCCGCATAGCTGCCCTGGTCCAGCACAAAACCATCGCTTTCACCCCGGGTCCAGCTATTGCCGCTGTTGGTGCTGTAGCGCCAGCTTGCACCGGATTCGATCGAGCTGACATCGATCTTGCCCGAACTACTGATGCCATCGCTTGAACTGCTGCCTGTGTCTGAATCCAGCGCAAGCGTGGGAGTGGCTATCGTCCGGTCGAGCGTGAAACTCAAGGTGTTGCTGGCAGTCGAGACATTGCCGGCTGCATCGGTCTGGCGCGCCTGGACTTGGTTGTCGCCCTCGATCGCTTTGAAGCTGCTGGTCCAGGTGAGACCACCATCGATGCTGTATTCGATGGTTGCGCCGGTTTCGACATGATGCAGGCTGAAGCTGGCATCGCTGGTGATCTTGTCATCGGCGATGCCGGTGTCGCTCGATAGGTGCAGCCACAGTTGTTCAACCTGGGTGTCTAGCGTGAAGCGCAGGCCGTCGCTTTCCACCGAGACATTGCCGGCCACGTCCGTCTGACGAACCTGGACGACGTTGGCACCCTCCACGGCGACAAAGCTGCTGGACCAGGTTGCCCCGTCGACGCAATATTCGAGCGTGGCGCCGGTCTCTTGTCCGCTCACTGTCACAAGACCGCTGTTGGTGATGCTGTCGGCTTTCGTTCCGGAATCGGTCGTCAGGGCCAGCGTCGGCGAAGTCGGGTCGATGAGGTCCAGCACATAAGCCTGGCTGCCGGTGCTGCTGCCTGTATTGCCGGCAGCATCGATCACCTTGAAGACAATGCTGCTGCTGCCGGAGAGGTTCGCACCAGTCCAACTGATGGTCGTGCTGCTCACCATGCTGGTGATGTCAGTCCAACTGCTGCCCTTGTCGACCGAACCGTAGAGGATGTCGCCTGTAGCGAGAGCCGACGAGAGCGTGGCGGTGATGGTCTGGGCTGCGGTGTCGGTGATGAAGTCCGCAGCGCTGCTGCCGTCATCGACGCTGATCTCGACGCCTGAGACGGTCAGTGTTGGGGCCGTGACGTCGAGCACATAAGCCTGGCTGCCCGTGCTGCTGCCGATGTTTCCGGCGGCGTCGACGACCTCGAAGACGATGCTGCTGCTGCCTGAGAGGCTCGCTCCAGTCCAACTGATCGCGGTGCCGCTCACCATGCTGGTGATGTTGGTCCAGGTACTACCGTTGTCGACCGAACCGTAGAGGATGTCGCCAGCAGCCAGCGCCGACGAGAGCGTGCCGGTGATGGTCTGGGCTGCGGTGTAGGTGATGAAGTCCGCAGCGCTGGTGCCGGTGTCGGCACTGATGTCGACGCCCGAGATGGTCAGCGTCGGGGCGGTGACATCGAGCACATATGCCTGGCTGCCGGTGCTGCTGCCGGTGTTACCAGCGGCGTCGACGACCTCGAAGACGATGTTGCTGCTGCCTGAGAGGCTCGCTCCAGTCCAACTGATCGCGGTGCCGCTCACCATGCTGGTGATGTTGGTCCAGGTACTGCCGTTGTCGACAGAGCCGTAGAGGATGTCGCCTGAAGCCAGCGCCGACGAAAGTGTGCCGGTGATCGTCTGGGCTGCGGTGTATGTCAGGAAGTCCGCAGCGCTGGTGCCGGTGTCGGCGCTGATGTCGACGCCCGAGACGGTCACTGTCGGCGCCGTCGAGTCGATCGTCATGGCGCTGCCAAGTACGGCATCGCCGACAACGCTGTCCAGCGTCTGCCGCACCTGGACGGCTCCGGCTGCATAGCTACCTTCGCTCAAGGTGAATGAACTGCCACTGCCCGTTGTCCAGACGCTACCGCTGTTGACGCTGTATTCCCAGGTCGCGGCGCTGCTCGTCGTGGTGACGCTGACGGCGCCATCCTGGCTGATGCCGTCGGTGGCACTGGTCCCAGAATCACTGGTCAATGCAAAGGTGAGAGTGGTCATGGTGCAGGCCGATCAAGGAAAAAATTGGAGATTTCAGCGCTCGGTGGCGGCTTCGCTCAAGCCGCGCATCACCGGGTACATCACATAGGAAATGACGCTGCGCTTGCCGACGACGATTTCGGCGCTCAGCGTCATGCCTGGAATCAGTTGAGACAGTTTGGGCAAGTGGCGCAATTCATCGGCCTTGACCTTGGTGCGGCCGACATAAAAGGCCGGCTTGGCGGCGCCGGTGCCGGCATCGCGGGTGAAGGCGTCCTGGCCGACCCGCTCGAGGCTGGCGTTGATCAGCCCATGCTTCTGGAACGGAAACGCGTCGATCTTCAGTCGCACCGGGTCGAGCAACTTGACGAAACCGATGTCCTGCGAATCGATCTGGATTTCAGCTTCCAGCGGCACGCCCAGCGGTACCAGAGTGAACATCTGCTCCGATTCGCGCACCACCGATCCGGTCGAACGGTTGGCCGCCACCTCGAGCACCACCGCGTCAGCAGGTGCTACCAGTTCGATCAGGCGGCTGCGCCGTTCAGCCTTGTTGACCTGCTCGGCCACCGCGCTGCGTTCGCGCCGCACCGCGACCAATTCCTCGGTCGATTTCTGGCGCCAGTCCTTGATGAAGCTGAGTTTTTCACCCTCGGCTTCAGCGAGTTGCTTCTTGATTTCCTGCGCACGGTTGCGTGTGGCGAGCATGTCGCGCTCGACTTCCTGGCGCCGCTCACGACTCTCCAGCAGCTTCAGCTTGGACTGGAAGTTCTGCTGCGTCAGCTCTTCGTTCATGGTCTCGATTTCGCGCAGAGATGTGACGCGGACTTCGAGCGAGCTGAGCTCACCCTGGTTGGTCGTCAGCGAGGCCTTGAGCCTGCCGATGCCGTCATCCAGGCGCTGCAGCCTGGCCTGGTAGCTGGCTTGACGGTCGGCCTGCAAGCTCGATTGCAAGGCCTCGTCACGGTTTTGGCTTTGGCCGCCATAGGCTTTGCCAGCTTGTTCCTGGTTCAAGCGGTGCAGTTCAGCGTCAAGGCTTTTGAGTCGGTCCTGGGCCTGGGCCAGATCGGCGGTGACAAAAGTCGGGTCGAGCACGGCCAGCACCTGGCCCTTGCTGACGACCTGACCGGCGCGCACATTCAAGGCCGTGATCTGCGCCGTTTCGAAAGACTGGACGACGATATTGGGTTCCTGCGTCACCAGCTTGCCGCGCGCGCTGACGACGGTGTCGACCTCGAACAGCGTGGCCCAGAGCACGGCAGAAAGCACCATGCCCAGCAGCAGATAAAGCGTTACCGTCAGGCCACCGGGCAGTTGCCTGCGTTCAAGCTCGTCCGGGTCGGGCAGATAGGCGACGGCCCAGGTCTTGTCTTGGCGTTTTTTGCTGTCCATGGGTTTCACAGATGGGTGGTTTGCTGGTTCCAGAGCTGCGTGTATGGCTCGCAGCGCCCCAGCAGTTCCGAATGGCGCCCGGCATCGGCCAGCCGCCCCTGCTCGAAGACGAAGATGCGGTCGGCCTTGACCAGCGTCGACAGTCGGTGGCTGACGATCACCACCGTGCGACCTTCGGCGATACGGCCCAGGTTGCGCATGAAGATTGCCTCGCTTTCGGGGTCGAGCGCGCTGGCGGCTTCGTCGAGGATCAGGATGCGCGGCTCGGGCAGCAAGGCGCGGGCAATCGCCAGGCGCTGGCGCTGGCCGCCCGACAGATTGCCAGCGTTTTCTTCCAGCATCGTGTCGTAGCCCTGCGGCAGGCGTTCGATGAATTCATCGGCCCCTGCGGCCTGCGAGGCGGCGACGATGGCCTCGAAGCTGGCGTCAGGCCGGCCCATCGAAATGTTCTCGCGCACCGTGCCGCGGAACATGAAGTTGTCCTGCAGCACCACGCCGATGCTACGGCGCAAATGGGCCAGGTCGATCTCGCGGATGTCGACCCGGTCAAAGCGGATCACGCCTTCCTGCACCGGGTAGAGACCCTGGATCAGCCGCGTGAAAGTGGTCTTGCCCGAACCGCTGCGCCCGACCACGCCGACAACCGTGCCCGGCTCGATGTCGAGCGAGACCCGGTCGAGCGCCGTGATCGCAGCACCCGGATAGCGAAAGCTGACGGTATCGAGGCCGATATGGCCTTCCAGGTCAGGCCGCAAGCCGCCCGATGAGCTGCGCTCGGGCGGATGGTTCATCACCTCGCTGAGCATCTTCACCGCCAGCGCGGTTTCTTGGTAATCCTTGACCAGGCCGACGATCTGCACCAGCGGCCCGACCACCCGGCCCGACATGATCTGGAACGCGATCAACGCGCCGACGGTCAACTGCAGGGTGAACACATCCAGGGCGCCGAGCGCGATCACCGTCACCGTCATCAACTTGGAGAGCAGATCGGTTGCCGTCGATGCGGCGATCGACATTTTGCCCACTGTGAACATCATGTTGATGCTGTTGGCCGAGCGCTGATCCCAGACCTTGCGCTGCTTGGGCTCGATCGCCAGCGACTTGACCGTGCGCATGCCGTGGATGGTTTCCACCAGCATCGACTGGCGTACGCCTTCGGCCATATAGAGCGCCTGCAAGCGCACATTGAAGGGCTTGATCATCAGCATCACCACCGCGGCCATCAGCACCGAAAACGCCATCACCACCGCGCCGAGCTTGGTGCTGTAGGAAAACAGCAGGGGGATGAAGATGATCAATGCGGTGGCGTCGAGCGCGGTGAAGAACAGCCGGCCGGTGAGGAAATTGCGGATCGAGCTGACCTGCTGCATATGGCGCACCACCATGCCCGCCGTATTGGTCTCGAAATAGTTGATCGGCAGTGACAGCAGATGGCCGAAAGTCCGCTTGGCCAAGCGCATGTCGATGATGTTGGTGGCGTGCAGCATCAGATAGCTGCGCATGAAGCTGAATGCCTCCTCGAACAGGATCACCCCGATCACGCCGACCGTCAGCACCGCCAGGGTCGAATAGCTCTCATGCGTCAGCACCTTGTCGAGCACGAGCTGCGTGAACATCGCGGTGCCCAGGCTGAGGAAATGCAGCAGGATCGCGCAGATGGCCACATCGCGGAACGCCTTGCCCTGGCGCATGATTTCGGGGATGAACCAGCGCAGGCCGAAGGGCTGATTGGCGTCGAGCAGGCCATGGTGGCGTTTGAGCATGATCGCTTCGCCCTGCCAGTCGCGGCAGAACTCGGCTTCACCGACCAGCTTGATCGCCGTGCCGGCCAGCGGGTCGAGAATCGCCACCTGCAGCGGGCCGTCCTGCTTCGGGATGCCGGCAACGATCACCGAATGGCCGTCTGCGCGCCTGGCGATCAGCGGGAACACGCCTTCGAGCGCCACAAGGTCCTGCCAGCTCAGCTTCACCGCCTCGGCCTTGAAGCCCAGTTCGGTGGCCATGCGCACCACCAGGCGGCTGGCGGGCTCTTCAGCTGCGAGCGCGAAATCGTGGATCAGCCGCTCCGGCAAGGCCGCGACGCCATGGTGTTGTGCCACCGCCGTGAGGCATTGCACGGTGGAATGCTGGTAGACATTGCTCATATCTCCAGACTTTAACAGAACGATCGATTTAAAATGCGTAAAGCGCTTAGAATTTGTTGTTGTAATAACTACGATCAATTTACCTCAATCGTTCCGCGTCGCCCCAGCCTCATAGCACGGTCGATCGCCTTGCCTTGCAACCAGTAAGATGGCAAAAGTGACGTAAACATCAGCAATCAGCAATATGAAACGAGTCATCCAGACCTACAAAGCGCCTCACCAATGGGTCAACGGCCCGCCCGGGCTGGGCGACTTTGTGCGCGGCATTTGCCATCTGTTCGAAAAGCTCAGGCACAGCGGCATGGAGTTGCGGGTCGACATCAGCCAGACCGGTTTTGCCGCGCTGATTGACGCGGATGAAGGTTTTTTCCAGGTCGGTGACGAGCAGCGCATCGCCAACGCTGAAGAATATTTTGTCGACCATGACGCGCTGCATCACCGGCTGCTCGCCTTTCAGCGCTCGGACGAGGCCGAACTCTATATTTGCACCAACCTCGGCGCCTGGGACCGCAAGTCGCTGCCTGAAGAAACCCGGGCGTTCGCGCAGAAGTTCTACCGCTTCAATGCCGAGGTCGAACGCTTGAACGCGCAAGCCTTGCCGACGGCCGGGTACGAAGTGCTCAGCTTGCGCTGCGGCGATCGTTTTTACACCGACCCTGCTGGCCAGGTGCATGCCGATGTGAAGCCCTTGATCTGCGCGATCATCGAGCAACAGGTCTTGCCGCAGGCCAGGTCGGCGCTGGTGCTGACCAGCGATTGCCATGAACTCAAGCTCGAACTGGCTCAGCGCTACGGCATGTTGACTCTGCCGCACCGCTCACAACATGGCGCTTATGGCAATGCCTTGCCGGTCGCCCTGGATCTGTGCATGCTGAAAAATTCAAGCGTCAACCACCACATCAACACCTGGGCCACCTGGTGGTCGGGGTTCTCGCATTACACCTCGGTGATTTTCAAGATCCCCAGCGTCAACTTCCGTGCCCCGCATTTCGCCCGGGAAGAAGTCGAGGCCGATCTGCCTGACTGAAGCCTCGGCCATCCGGTCTTTGCTGCTGAGGTTTCGTCAGGCAAAATGCGTAAACCGCTTGTAATGAAAATTTGGGTACAATTTTCGGATGTTTGAAGCATATCGTTGCCTGGCTTCGATGCCAGGGCTGGCTGCCAGGGCTGAAGGTGCAGACCATGGCGGACATTTCTTGATTCCATGCTTGCAGCGTCAATTGCCAGCAGGCGCAGCGAAATCATGAAATCAAAACCACAGGACCAACTTTCCCTGGCCTTGGCGCAGCAGGCTGCGGGTCAGTCGGCCGAAGCCAGCAGCAACTTCCTGCAAGTGCTGAAGGTCCAACCCGGCAATGTGGTCGCGCTTTATTCGATGCTGGTGATCGAGTCGAGCGCCGGGCGCTATGTCGCCGCGATGGCTTATGCCAACCGCGCCGTAGCGGCCAATAGCGGATTTGCGCCGACCTACCTGGCGCGCTCGATGCTGCATGTGCAACTCGGCAATCTTGCCGAGGCCTTGGCTGATGCCGACCTGGCTTTGCGCTTGCAGCCTGATCTGGCGGGTGCGGCTTCGCAGCGCCAATCGGTGCTGGCGGCGATCGACCCGAGCGTCCCCTCGCCGCAGCAACTCGATCCGGTCTGGCAACTCAACTCTCAAGGCATCCAGGCCCAGCAGGCCGGGCAGGTCGATGCTGCCGCGGGGTTTTTCCGCCAGGCCTTGCAACTCGAGAGCAGCAATTTCGCCGCGCTCTATTCGATGGGCGTCATCACCAATCAGCAGGGGCTATTCAGCGAGGCGATGGCTTATCTGAGTCAGGCGGTGGCGAGTGAGCCGACCAATGCCAAAGCCCATTTCGCTTTGGGCACCACCTTGCAATCGCTGGCCCTGTATGAGGCGGCGCTGGCCTCGCTCGACAAGGCGCTGAACCTGAACCCGCTTTATGTCAGCGCCTGCACCAACAAGGCCACCTTGCTGCACAGCATGAACCGCCAGCATGATGCGCTGCTGACGCTTGATACCGGGCTTGAAGCCTCGCCGGGCAATGAGGACTTGTTGAACAACAAAGCCTATTTGCTGACCGAGTTCAAGAAATACCAGGTGTCGGCAGCCATCTTCAAACAGTTGCTCGACAAGAACCCGGATTACCCATTTGCTCAGGGTCTGCACGCCGATGCAAGCCTGAATGCCTGCGACTGGACCGATTTCGAGGCCAACCGGCAGCGCATCATCGAGGGCATTCGCGCGGGCAAGAAGGTCTGCAACCCGCTGACCTTTGCCGCGCTGACCGATTCGGCGGCAGACCAGCGCCGCTGCGCCGAAATCTTTGGCGACCAACGCTATGCGGCCGCCCCTGAACCGATGTGGCGCGGCGAAACTTACCGGCACCGCAAGAAGCGGGTGGCTTTTCTGTCCGCTGATTTCAGGGAGCATCCGGTCGGCTATCTGCTGATCGGTTTGATCGAGCAGTTGGACAAGACACAATTTGAAACCTACGGAATTTCGGTCGGTGTGCGCGATGGCAGCGAGCTCTACCGCCGCTATCGCAACGGTTTCGATCATTACCTCGACCTGGCTGACAAAACCGGCGCCGAGGGTGCGCGCATCCTGCGGGCGATGGAAATCGACATCGCGATCGACCTGTCAGGCTACACGGTCGGCACAAGGCTCGACATCCTCTCGCACCGGCCGGTGCCAGCCCAGGTGGCTTACCTCGGCTACCCGGGCACCTTGGGGTCTTCGTTCATCGATTACCTGATCGCTGACCGCATCACCGTGCCCGAATCGGCGCAAGCCCATTACCGCGAAAAGCTGCTCTATCTGCCGCATTGCTATTTGCCACGCGACGCCAGCGTGACCATTGCGCCAAGCGCGCCGCCGCGCAAGGCCTTTGACCTGCCCGAAGACGCGACGGTGTTCTGCAGCTTCAACCATGAATACAAAGTCAACCCGCCCTTGTTCACCGTCTGGATGGATTTGCTGCGCGAAACGCCCGGCAGCGTGCTCTGGATGATGAAATTCAACAACGATGCGCGGCAGAACCTGATGCAAAACGCGAAGGCGCTGGGCGTTGATCCGCAGCGCCTGGTGTTTGCCAGCCGGGTGCCCAAGGTTGAAGACCATCTGGCAAGGTTCCGGCATGCCGATGTCTTCCTCGACACCTTCCCCTACAACGGCCACACCACCGCGAGCGATGCATTGCTGGCCGGCGTCCCGGTGGTCACGCTGACCGGCAACAGCTTTGCCAGCCGGGTCGCCACCAGCTTGCTGCACGATGCCGGCCATCCCGAATGGGCTTGCGCCGACCTTGCCAGCTACCGGGCTTGCGCCCTCGAATTGGCCGCCTCCAGGGGCCAGCGCAAGACCGTCGCCGATGTTGAATGGCCGATCAGCCAACAAATGCAGGCCAGTGCTTTCGGCGAACTGCTGGCATCGATCTAGTGGACCATCCAGCAACAATCGGCCTTCGGCGATACAGGGGATCGACTGCAAGGCCGTTGCCATGAACGCGGCCGAGCTTCAACCGGTTTCCGATCTGCAACGCGCCAGCGAGCAACTGGCCCTGCACAACCCGGCGCAAGCTGATTTTTACCTGCGCCGTTATCTGCTCTGGGGTGGGGCTGCGCCTGCCGCCGCCGCGATGATGGCCCGAATTGAGCAAGCCTATGGCCTCAGCCCCGGCTTCAAGCTCTGCGAGGCGTCACCGCTTGGCGGACGCTTCCTTTTGATCAAGGCCTGGGGCTATGGCTTCTGGAGCGATGTCCACCATGCCCTGGGCCAGCTATTGCTGGCCGAGTTGACGCACAGAACGCCGATCATCGAATGGGGCAGCAGCAGCCTCTTTGGTGAAGGCAGCGACGACGCCTTCAGGCAGTTTTTCTTGCCCGTCTCGCCGCTCCAGCTGGCGCAGCTGCCGGCTGATCTGACCGTCTACCCGCAGAACTGGACCCGCGCCAATCTGCACACCGACAACAGTAACAAATGGACCGGCCCCCACGCGCGTCAGGCCGCACCATTCCTGTTCCAGCGCAGTGAAGACCTGGTCGTCAATGATTTCTACATGACGCTGTCGGCGCTGATCCCCTGGATCGGCCCTGAATCGCGCTATTTCGGCCAAAGCGAAGACCAGCTCTACAGCTTGCTGTTTGCAAAATACCTGCAGCCGCAGCCAGCCATCGAGGCGCGGGTCAACGCCTTCTATCAAGCCCGCATGGCCGGTCGTCATTGGGTTGCCGTGCACCTGCGCGGCGCCGACAAGATACATGAATCCGCCGATCTGCAGCGCACCAACCAGGGCTATGCCGCTTTCGTCGACCGCATCATCGAACTCAATTCCGACATCGGCGTGTTTTTGCTGACCGATTCGGTCGAGATCGAGCGCGACTACAGCCAACGTTACGGCGCCCGCCTGGTCACCACCGCGGCCCTGCGCAGCGACAACGACCAGGGCGTTCATTACCAGGGCCATGACGGGCGCCGCCTGGGCGAGGAGGTGCTGATCGATGCCTTGCTCGCGGCCCGCTGCGATTACTTTGTCGGCAACCAGGAATCGAATGTCTCGGTCGCTATCTCCAGCCTGAAAAACTGGCCTGCGGGCCAAAGTTTTCTGCTCGGCGGGGCCAATATCCGCGTTGACAACGAGTTTTTGCACAACCTGGGCGAAAGCCCGGTCAGCCAGGCATGCCGGCTCTGCGGCGGCGCCACCGAACTGCAGTTTGAACGGCAATTGCTGTCGCAATACCGGGTCAAATATCTGCGCTGCAGCAACTGTGAGTCACTGCAGACCGAGTCGCCCCATTGGCTGGCTGAAGCTGCCGGGCGACAAAACCTTGACCCGGGCCAGGCGTCGCGGATTCTTGCCGAGGCCATGGCCTTGCCCCAGCTCTTGCGGGCGCTGAACATCAGCACAAGCGACAGCGCGGTCGATTGCGGCGGCGGCAGCGGTTTGCTGGCGCGCCTGCTGCGCGATGCCGGCTATAACTTCCATGCTTTCGACAGCGAAGGCAGCGGCGAGTTCACGGCCGGTTACAACTGGCCTTCGCTGCAGCCTTGCCGGTTGATCACGATGTTCGATGTCGCGCAGCGCTTTGCCGAACCGGCGCAGGAATGGCAAAAAATCTTTGCCTCAGACCCCGAATGGGTGATCGGCAGCAGCGCGATTTTTGCCGGGCAGGGCGCTGAATGGGAGCTGTTGCGCCCCGACACTGGCCGGCAGGTATTTTTCCATTCCGCCAAGGGGCTGGCCCTGGTTGCCGCCAGCGCCGGTCGCCATGCCTATTTGTGCGGGCGCTATTTCCTGATGACCAGGGCACCGCTTGATGCTGCCGCGCTGGCCGCTGCCGAGGCCTGGCAAGCTGATCTGAAGCAGGCTTGCACCAACGGTTGGCAAGCTTGGTCGCTAGCGCCTGGCCAGCAGGCCCAGGCCGATCGGGCGGTTTTGACGGCCTATGCCCGCTTGCAAGCCACTGGCCAGCGCATCGTCGTCGACGGCGTGTTTTTTCGCTTCGCCGGCGGCATCGCAAGGGTCTGGAAAAGCTTGCTGGGGCATTGGGCCAATTCGGAACTGGCCTCGCAATTGCTGATCATCGACCGCGGCCGCAGCGCGCCGCGCTGGCCCGGTTTTCAATATATCGATGCGCCGCATTACGACTATGCCAACCCGGTGCAAGACCGGATCCTGCTGCAAGCCATCTGCAATCAGCATCACGCGGCGCTCTTCATCTCGACCTATTACACGATCCCGCTGACCACGCCTTCTGCGCTGCTGGTGCTCGACATGATCCCCGAGGTGCTCGGCTGGGAGCTGACCGATCCGCAATGGCTGGGCAAGCGCCAGGCGATCGACTACGCGCGGGCCTTCATCTCGATCTCGCACAACACCGACCACGATCTGCTGCAATTCCATCCGGCCTTGCACGACGCCGCAAGAATGGTCAGCCATTGCGGCTGCGACATGCGCGCCGCCAGCGCCGAACAGATTGCTGCCTTCAAGGCCAAGTACGGCATCGAGCGGCCTTATTTCCTGATCGCCGGTGCCTATGGTGGGCAAAAAAACGGCGAGCTGTTCTTCAAGGCTTTTGAGCGCTTTGGCGCTGCGCGTGGCGACTTTGCCGTCATCTGCACCAATGCCGATCAGGCGCTCAATGCCGAAGCCGCGCGGCAACTCGGTGCCGGCCAACTGCATCTGCTGGTGCTCAGCGAGGAAGACCTGCAATGCGCTTACAGCGGCGCGCTGGCGCTGGCCTATCCCTCGCGCTACGAGGGTTTTGGCATGCCGCCGGTCGAGGCAATGGCCTGTGCCTGCCCGGTGATCACCTGCCGCAACAGCTCATTGCCCGAAGTCGCTGGCGATGCGGCGATCTATGTCGACCCCGATTCGGTCGAGCAGATGCACCGGGCCTTGCTGGCCGTGCAACAGCCCGAATTGCGCGCCAGCCTGATCCGTGAAGGAATGCTGCAGGCGCAAAAGTTCTCCTGGCGCAAGATGGCCGATGAGATAGGCTCCAAGCTGGCCGAATGGGCCGTCAACCCGCCTTCCCGATGAGCAACTCGCCGCAGACCCTGCCTGAAACGAACCCAGTCAAGCCAACCAAGCCAAGGCGCGCGCTGATCTGCGGCATCAGCGGCCAGGACGGCGCCTATCTCGCCGCATGGCTGCTCGAGCAGGGCTACCAGGTCTTCGGCACCTCGCGCGACGCCACCATGGCCAACCGCCGTGGTCTGGCCAGCTTGGGCATCGCCGACCAGATCGGCTGGGTCTCGATGGTGCCCAATGATTTTCGCAGCGTGCTGCAGGCGCTGAACAAGTCTGAACCCGACGAGGTCTACAACCTCGCCGGCCAGACCTCGGTCGGGCTTTCCTTCGAGCAGCCGGTCGAGGCGATCGAAAGCATCGCCACCGGCACGCTCAATCTGCTCGAAGCGCTGCGCTTTCTGGGCCGGCCGGTGCGGCTCTACAACGCCGGCTCCAGCGAATGCTTCGGCGACACCGGCCAGCAAGCCGCCAACGAGGCCACCCCGTTCCGGCCGCGCAGCCCCTATGCGGTGGCCAAGGTCTGCGCGCACAACCTGGTGAACAACTACCGCGAGGCTTACCAGCTGTTCGCCTGCACCGGCATCCTGTTCAACCATGAATCGCCCTTGCGGCCCGAGCGCTTTGTGACCCAGAAAATCGTCCAGGCTGCCTGTCGCATTGCGGCGGGTTCGGGCGAGCTGCTCTCGCTGGGCAATACCGACATCCACCGCGACTGGGGCTGGGCGCCCGACTATGTGCGCGCGATGTGGCTGATGCTGCAGGCCGAGCAGCCGGTCGACTATGTCATCGCCACCGGCAGGACTGTTTCTCTCGGCTATTTTGTCGAACAGGCTTTCGCCCATTTCGGCCTCGACTCGCAAGCCCATGTGCGCAGCCAGGCGGGGCTGTTCAGGCCTTCCGATGTGGCTTATGGCGCGGCCGATCCCTCGCTGGCCGCCAGCGGCCTGGGCTGGCAAGCCACCCACAATGTCGACGCCGTGATCCAAGCCATGTGCAATGCCGCACAGGCGCGCAGCTTGCCAACTTGAGGCTTCCCGGTTTAAACTGGTTAAATCGCCTTTATTGCATATTTTGGTTAAAAATTTTCGATGTTGCAAGTTAACGATTCACACCCTGCTTGTGGAGCCCTGTCTTGAACGCCCCATTGCCCGCCGCAACTGATCTGTTTGATGCCGCCATGGCGCAGGCCAAGGCTGGCAGCATGCCGCTGCTCGACTTGATCAGCCGGGCCGAAACGCTGAACAACGCCGGCCTTGTTGATTCGAGCATTGCCCTTTACCGCCAATGGATCGCCTCGATCAGCGGCCCGCAGCAAGCCCTGATTTTTGTCGCGCAATTCAACCTCGGCGTCTTGCTCGGCGCGAAATCCGACCATGTCGGTGCCGAAGCCGCTTACCGGGCCGCAGTCACGATCAACCCCAAGCTGTTCGAGGCCTGGTTCAACCTGGGCAGCCAGCTTGAATCGCTGAAACGGCCCAACGAAGCCTTGGCTTGCTGGCAAAGTGTGGCCGATCATCCCGGGCTGGAACTGACCGAGCAGCGGGACATGCTGGTGCAGTTGCTGAACCGGATCGGGCGCCTGGCCGAAATCGAACAGCGTTACCCGCTGGCCGAAGCCTCGCT
>CAIJIT010000205.1 GCA_903820745.1 uncultured Burkholderiales bacterium | reverse complement strand
TGTCACTGGATAAACCACATTTCCTCCATTCTGAGTCACTTCCATAATCGCATTACTCATCCGTTTATTTACATCAAAATAAATTAATAAATCACTATTATTTGGTGTAAAGTCAAATGCTTGATACAAACAACCAGCAACATCACCGTCCTCATGAGGAAATACCGTCATACTAAACCCGTGTTCTGCTTCTATTTGTAATTTTTTTGCCAATATTGCACTATAGAATTTCGTTGCCCGCTCCAAATTAGCTACAGGTAGATCAAACCATACTATTGTATTTGCCATAATAAAAAACTTTCCTTAAAAATTATTGATTTCTACGGACAACTTAAAATGGAATATCATCTGACTTTAAACTAGATACTTCTGCATTACTTGAACTTATTTCTGGCAATGTATACACAGGGTCATTGTTATAATCATTGCTTGGCGTCTCATCTTCTTTTCTACTTAAGAATTCCAGATTATTTGCATAAACTCGCATTGAAGCTGCAGGTTTGTTTTCTTTATTCATATAGGCACTTACAGATGGAAAGCCCTCAATTAAAACTTTTGTACCTTTTTTAACATAATTCCTAGCTACATCCACCAATTTTCCACCACAACTAATCTCAACCCAATCCGTTTTTGGGTTTTGTTTAGTACCAACACTAACCCCTATAGAAAACGTAACAAATTGACTACCAGATTGATCCGCCCTAACTTCTGGATCTCTACCAACATTTCCAGTTACTATCATTTTTTTCATATTTTAGTTCCTTTTCTCTTAATTTTAAATTACAAATTATATTTTACACTAACCACTTATTTTAACATTATTCTAACAAGCATAGCCAAACATATATGTCATTATCTTTGCAAAATACAGTTTAACAATAAATAAATATAGGCGTAATTCTTTGAAATGGCGTTTTCACAGGTTAAACTATGATAAAATTATGCTAAATCATTAATAATTTTTTTAATTAGGTGTATACGAATTATGCAAGAGCATTATAATCATAAAGAAATCGAAAAAAAGTATCAAAAAAAATGGGATTTAAATAAAACATTTCTCGCAGAAGAAACCAGTCCCAAACAAAAATACTATTGCCTTTCTATGTTACCATATCCATCTGGTAAATTACATATGGGACACGTTAGAAATTATACCATAGGCGATGTATTAGCTAGATTCCATCGATTTAATAATTATAATGTGATGCAACCTATCGGCTGGGATTCCTTTGGATTACCAGCGGAAAATGCAGCATTACAAAATCAAGTAGCCCCAGCAAAGTGGACATATGAAAATATTGATTATATGCGTTGGCAGCTAAAGAGCTTAGGGTTATCTATTGATTGGTCACGTGAATTTGCTACTTGTTCTCCAGAATATTATCATTGGCAACAGTGGATATTTGTACAATTATATAAAAAAGGTATAATTTACCGTAAGAACGGCGTTGTAAACTGGGACCCAATAGATCAAACAGTTCTAGCAAACGAACAAGTAATTGATGGCAAAGGGTGGCGCTCTGGAGCGGATGTAATCAAAAAAGAAATCCCAATGTACTATTTTAAAATAACACAATACGCAGAAGAATTATTAACGAATCTAGATATTCTCGATGGCTGGCCAGACCAAGTTAAAACCATGCAAAAAAACTGGATTGGCAAATCAACTGGTTTAGAGATCTCATTTCCACATCTTGAATCTGGTGAAAACCTCACAGTATTTACAACACGTCCTGATACTCTAATGGGAGTTACATTTATAGCTATTGCATCTGAGCATAAATTAGTACAATTAGCTTGCCAAATAAAACCAGAACTAATCAACATAATTAAAGAATATCGGCAAGGTGGTGTATCTGAAGCAGAATTATCAACACAACAAAAAAAAGGCGTGTTCAGTGGACTGTCTGTAAAACATCCGATAACAAATGCTATGATCCCTGTTTGGATAGCCAACTACGTATTAGCCAACTATGGTACTGGCGCAGTAATGGGAGTTCCTGCACATTGTCAACGTGATTTTGAATTTGCTAAAATATACAACCTTGAGATTAAAATTGTAATTCAAGAAACTAGCGGTGACAGCTTAGAACTCACGCACGCAATTGCAGAAGACATAAATCAAAAAAATATTTTGATTAATTCTGGCGAGTTTAATGGCTTAAATTACGATGCTGTATTTCAAAAGATAAGCTCTATTCTCACAAAAAATAATCTTGGGCAAGAAAAAACAAACTACCGTCTACGTGATTGGGGGATTTCTCGCCAACGTTATTGGGGTTGTCCAATTCCTATAATACATTGCGAAATTTGTGGTGATCTTCCAGTACCAGAAAATCAACTCCCCATTAAACTACCAGAAGATATGATTCCTGATGGTAGTGGCTCACCGTTAGCCAAATCATCTGAATTTTATAACACAACATGTCCTCAATGTCATGGTAAAGCACGTCGTGAAACAGATACTATGGATACATTTGTCGATTCAAGTTGGTATTATGCTCGGTATACTTCTTATAATTGTAATATTTCGCCATTAGATCAACGTGTTAACTATTGGGCACCTGTAGACCAGTATATCGGCGGGATTGAGCATGCAATTCTTCATTTACTTTATGCAAGATTTTTCCATAAATGCCTTCGTGATCTAAATTTGGTAACATCTAATGAACCATTCAAGAACCTTTTGACTCAAGGAATGGTTCTTGCAGAAACATTCTATCGAAAAGATACTGAGGGCAGAAAAACATGGTTTAATCCAACAGACGTTACATGCACTATAGATGAAAAAGGTAAAATCACTCGTGCGACCTACAAAAAAGATGGTAAAGACGTTATGATTGGTGGGATGGAAAAAATGTCTAAATCCAAGAACAATGGCGTTGACCCTCAATTTATTGTAGAAAAATACGGAGCAGATACTGCAAGATTATTTGTAATGTTTGCAGCTCCGCCTGAACTATCTCTCGAATGGTCAGATAATGGTTTGGAGGGCGCACACCGTTTTACCAAGAAACTATGGCGTATTGTTTTCGAACATCAACAAAAAGGTGTTACCAACAAATACACCAGAGGTAATCTAACCCCTGAGCAATCAAAACTACGCACACAACTTCATCAAACAATTGTAAAGGTAACTAATGATATTTCTATAAAAAAACAATTTAACACAGCCATAGCCAGTGTAATGGAGTTACTCAACAATTATGCCAAAGTAGCTTTTATCGATGATATTTCAAAACAATTTGCTCAAGAATTATTGGAAACTGTCGTATTGATTCTTTCTCCAATAATTCCACATATTACAGAAGAATTATGGCAAATTTTACGACCAAGCACTGATATTAATAATCAGATATGGCCAATAGCAGACGAATCTGCTCTTGAATCCAACGAAGCTGAAGTTATTATTCAAGTTAATGGTAAACTGAGAGGTAAAATTATGATAGAAAACCTTCAAAACGCCATTCGAAGCTGGACAGATATACTCGGTGATAAACAGGTATTCACCGATCCATACATACCTGAAAAATTCAGAAAAGATACCAATGGCATTGAACGCCGGATACCTGCCTTGTTAAGGGTACTTGATGCCGCTTCTCTCCCCGGCTTGATGCAGATTTCACACCAACATGCTGTGCCCGTCTACCCCGTGAGCACGGGGCTGAACTGGGGTTATGGCAGTGCGATGCCCTGCATTGATGACTGTGTACTGATTGATCTATCCGGGCTCGTCAAAATTATTGATTTTGATGCTGATCTGGGGGTCGTCAGCCTGGAACCAGGCGTGACTCAAGCCATGTTGGCCGATTTTCTCGATGCCCAGGGTGCAGGCTTCCTGGTCCCGGTCACCGGGTCCGGCCCCCATTGCAGTTTGATGGGCAATGCCCTGGAGCGCGGCTATGGTGTGACGCCCTGTACCGATCACTTTGCTGCGGTCACCGACATCGAGGCGGTACTGCCGGATGGCCGGCTATTTCGCAGTGCGATGAACGAGGCGGGCAGCCCGGAACTGGCCCGCCTGTTCAAGTGGGGGATCGGTCCCTACCTGAATGGCCTATTTACCCAGAGCGGGTTCGGCATCGTGACCCGCATCAGCATCGCGCTGGCGCGCCAGCCTGAGTCCGTCAAAGTCTGCATCTTCAGTTTGAAGGAAGATGGCCTGCTTGAGGGCACCGTCGAGCGTTTGCGTGATCTTCTCAGCCGCTTCCCTGGTACGGTCGCTGCCGTCAACTTGATGAACCGGCACCGGATGCTCGCGATGACCGCACCCTACCCCTTCGACCAGATCGGTCCGGATGGCTTGATTCCACCGGTCTTGGTCGAACGACTGGGCAAGCAATACCTGATTTCCCCCTGGACCGGTCTGATGACGCTTTATGGCACCCGCGCTTCGGTCCGGGTGGCACAGTCTGCCATCCGTACGGCATTGCGAGGGATCGCCTCGCGGCTGGTTTTCCTGACCCATGGCCAGGCTGATGGGCTGGCCAATCTTGCACAAATGATTCCTGGAACCTCAGGAAAGCGCATTGCTCAGACCTGCAAAACCCTGGCTCTGTCACTCGACCTCGTCAACGGTCGACCGAACGAAACAGCTTTGCCACTGGCCTACTGGCGCAACCGCAGGGCACCGACCCCAGGCGCCATGAATCCGGCACAGGACGACTGCGGGCTGATCTGGTACTCGCCACTGATCGCGATGAAGCCGACCCAAGTCCGAGCCTATGTCGACATGGTCCAGCGCATTGCCTGCAGCTTCGGCATCGAACCGCTGATGACTTTGACGAGCCTGAATGACCGGATTTTTGACAGCACCGTACCGCTGCTGTACGACAAAAACTCACCCGTTGCCATGCAAAAAGCCAAAGCCTGCTTCGACCAACTTTTGGATACCGGGCGCGAAATGGGCTTTTTTCCTTACCGGCTCGGGCCCGACACCATGCTCGAGTTCCAGCGCAGGCATCCACGCTCGGCCGATCTGGCAGCAAGACTCAAGCAGGCGCTTGACCCGCAGGATCTGCTGGCTCCGGGACGCTACCGCTAGTCGAATTGTCGGTTTTTTTTACGCTATTCGGCAAGACCTGCGCAGTTGCAAGAAGCCAAGTTGGAAAAAATCAATCAATTCAATGACTTGGGTTTTATTTTAGATGCTGGCACAGTTTCTGCTTATTGAGTGTCGCCCCTTCATCGTTTTATCAACAGGAATCTTCAATGAAAATCAAGTACATCGCCGCGGCCATCACTGCCGCGTTCTCGCTGGCTTCAGCACCTGCTTTTGCAGGCGCTGCAGCATCGGCCTGGATCAACATCACCGGTCTTGGGTTTATCAACTCAAGCACCGGCAGTCTAATCGCCGCATCCAATTTCAGCATCACCAACGAAAGCCGGACCGCATCGGACGGCGCAAACTATAATGGGACCAGCGTCGGCAATAGCTTTACAGATGGTTCAGGATTAACCGATGCCCCTTATGCCTGCGTAGGCAGTTGCGCTAGCCTAACCCCCGTGCCTTATTCGCCACTCGAGAATAATACAGCTTACACGCTCACCACGCCGGTCTACAACTATGCGCTTGGCGATGCGGTCATTACAGGGAATATTGGCGGAACCTTGTCAGGTCTGACACGGGGCGATGCCTCATCAACCGGAGGAACCAATATCGGAGGGAGTTCAGGAACTCTGTTGAACGGGGGTAGCGCAAGCTTGACTGGGACTTTCACGGCTGGCGCGACGGTTTCAGCAAAACTCGGGCTTAGCGGCACCACCTGGATTGATGTATATACCGACCTGGCCGGAAATAAGACCGCGCTCGCCGCTTCAGGTTATGGCTGGGATATCACCATCAAGTGTACCGTCGGCGCCAACTGCGGTACGTTCGGCTCCTCCACCTCGAATAAATTCAAGTGGTCTCCTGATGAAGTGAATGATACCGAGAATTCAACCAATGGAATCGGGAATGCCTCTTTCGGACAGACATTGGCCTTCTCCCAGCCAGACGCCCACACCTATACGCAAGGCTACACCTATCAATTCACCATCAACCAGTCGAGCAATGCAAACATCTTGACGACGGCTGTGCCGGAGCCATCGGCGCTGGCATTGGCTGGGCTCGGACTGTTCGTTGTCGCCGGCGCTACGTCGCGCCGTCGTGCGAAACAGGCTGCAGCAAGTTCGATAGCCGCCTGACCCCAAGTCCGGCAATCACAAGAGCGGCCGGTCGGCCGCTCTTTTTTTATTCAAGGGCGATCAAATTCCGTGGAGCAGGCGGATCACTTCGACGCAGTGCACCGCATAGCTGATACCGCTCGGGTGGGTCAGCGCCGACTCTTTGCTGCCCTTGACCAGCACCATATTGATGACCCCGACAACCAAGCCGGTATCGGCATCAAAAACCGGCCCACCGCTGTTGCCCGGGTAAGCGGTGCCGTCAAGTTGCAGCACGTCGAAACTGCCCTCGCGCAAACGCCGGATGGCGGTTTCGTTGAGGTTTTGCGCGCCGCGTTGGGCCTGCGCGACCGGTACGATCGAAGAGATCATGCCGCGATGGGTGACCGGTGCAAAGCCGAGCATATTGCCGATCGGAAAGCCGATGAAGGCCACCGCCATGCCCTCCTGCACAGCCTCCGGAGCGGCCAGTTGCAAGGCCGGAACTGCCGGGCCATCGAAGCGCAACAGGGCCAGGTCATGGGGGCGATCGAGCCTGACGATCTCGGCGCTGCGCATGTTCCACAAGCCGCGGCCGGCGGGCACCTGCACGGTGACGCGGCGCTGCGCCATTTCACCCGCACTGTCGATCTGTGGCAGCACATGGGCATTGGTCACCGCAAGGTTGCCGTCGCCGACGACAAAGCCGCTGCCATGGAAGCCGAACCGGGGGCTGTCGGTTTCGGCATAGCTGCCGACCAGTAGGACCGAGGGTTTGCTGCGTTCGATCAACCCGGCCAGGGTTGACGATGCGCCCGCCGTTCTAGCGAGGCCGGCGCCCAGCGCCGCCATCAAGACACCGCGGCGCTTCATTGCAGCAAGTCAGAACTGGTGAAGCCAGTCTCGATCGCCGCCACGCAATGGCGCCAGACAGAATCAGGTTCCGCAAGCTTGAAGCCGATGAAGGCACTACCATTGACCCGTTTGCGGCGCATGCCGGTGACATGAACGACCGAATGCTCCGTGGCACCGAGTTCGATCGAAGCTTTGCCGCTCAAGCCGATCGGAAAATCAGCCCCGCATTCGGCCTGGAAACCCGAGAGCGAAATCTCGATCACCTCGAAGTCAAAGGTCAAAGGCCCCAAATCGCTCGGCATCGTCACCTGCCCCGGGCAGCGCAACGAATAGCGCTGGTGCTGGCGCAGCGGATGGGCACTGCTCAATGCCACAGGCAAGCCGGGCAGGACCCGGCGGTAATCAGCATGGTCGTAGATCGACCAGAGCAGCGATTTCTTGCGCTCATCGAAGCCGGCAAACTGCCGGGTTTTCTGGTTGAAGAAATAGTCGAGCAGCTCAGGCGTCATCACCGGGTCGTTGGTAGTGAAATAGCGGCGCGGTGGCGCCTTGATATTGGGCAGGTCGAGGTTGCAAAAATATTCGTACAGATTCTTGCGCAAAGGTTTGCCGCGGTAGCCAAGCCGGAATGTTTCCTTGGCATATTTCAGGTCCAGCGACGCGCCGACCGCAGGCGCACCGTTGACAAAGTCGTAGTTGGCGACGACTTTTTCCTGCAGACGCTGAAAGTACAAGAGCGACTCGTAGAGTTCGATCTTGTCAGGGTTGACCGCGATGACGATGTGTCGAGTATCGAAATATTCGGTGCAATAGGCATGCATGAATTTCATCAAAGGAAACAGGATCCAGCCCCCGGTCTTGCGGAAATCCGGATGGATGGCAAGGGCCGAGATCTCGGCGATCTTGCCACCCTGTGCACGCACCAGTTCCAGGTCGAAGATGCTTTGCAGCGGGAATCCGAACACCCCGTCCCGAATCATCGAGATCGTGCCCACCACCCGGTCCTCGTACTTGGCGCACAGCGTGGTCGTCGTCGGCAGCGCATGGTAGGCGGTGACGCGCATCCCCGAAGGGTCGGGCTTCATGAAGCCGCTTGCGACATAGGCATCATGCAGGATGCGAAAACTCGCCTCAAGTTCATCCCGGGTTTCGGCGACTTTCAGCACCAGCCTGACATCGGGCGCCGGGTCGCAATCGACCAGATTGCGATAAATCCTGAATCTCGACTCCTTGGGCAGGAAGTTCAAAACCCTGCGCAAGCCCTGATGAAAGCTTTTCTTGATACTGCTGCGACGAATCTTGCTCATGGAGACCACCTGTTGGATTGACATCAGTTGGCGACAGCGGCATCGAACCCGGATGGAAGTCAGAGCGTTGATTGCAAGCGCTTGACTTCAGCTTGCTGATCGAACTTGTCGCCCAATGCAGCCAACTGTTTCAGCTCTTCGGAAGCCTCGGCCTTCTTGCCGATTTTCAGATAGAGCCGAGCCAGATTCAATCGATGCGGCGGGAATTCAGGGGACAGGGCCACCGCCTGTTTTTCAATTTCGAGCGCTCGCTCAAGGCGCCCCGCGCCGGAATGGATCTGCGCCAGGGTATCCAAAAAGGCCGGCTGCTTGGGCACCAAGGCAACGGCTTTTTCGGCATAGGCAAGCGCTTCCGGTTTGCCTTCCTTGCTGAGGATCCAGGCGATATTGTTGGCTGCAACCGCATTGTCGGGCTGAAACTTCAAGACCTCCGAATAGCGAAACTGCGCCTGTACCAGATCGCCCTGGGTCAAGGCAAGTTCGCCCAGATACGACATGAAAACCGTGTCTTTCGGATTGTTGGCCAACCACTGTGTTAATTTCTTTTTGGCATCTTCTTGCTTCCCCCCTGCGATCAAGACCCGGTGCTGCTTGATGGCCAATTCGGTGCTGGCTTGCCGATCCATCGCCTTGCCGTAAGAGGCCGCCGCGGCCTCCCATTTGCGCGCAGCGAAATCAAGGTCGCCCTCCAGATGAAAACCTGCCGCCTCAAGGGGCCGCTGCTTCTGAATGTTGCTGGCGATCGCGATGGCTTCGGCATTTCTTCCGGCATCGCGAACCAATGCTGCCAGCATGAACTGGGCCGGAAGAAAATCCTCCTTGAGCGAGAGCGCACGTTTGAGCGCCTGGATGGCAGCCGGGAAATCCTTCTGCGCCGCATAAAGTTCAGCGATCTGCAACTGGGCCTGCGGCTGCCCTGGCTGCAACTGCAGCATCTGGTTGGCAGAAGTCAGCGCCTGATTGAAATCACCCGCCGACATCTGTGCGCGTGACAGGGCGGACAAGAGCTCGGCGTTGTCGGGAATAGCGGCGACCGCTTCCTGCGCTGCAGCGAGCGCCTGTTTCTTGTCCTTGTGCATCACCCAATGTGCTACCAGGGCCCGGCGCGGCCCTGCGGCGGCCGGATTCAGCTTGATGATATTTTTAAGCCTTTCCAATTGTTCAGTTTGCCCGGCCCCCGCCGCATTGCGTAAAGAAAAGATAGCCATCTGCGCCTGCAGATTGGCTGGATCTTTTTCGATCAGCCGCTCGAACCTTGCCACCGCATCAGCCGGTTTTTTGTCTTCGAGGTCCATGGCGGCCAAAGCAATCAGGGCCGACATATCGCCTGGCTCGATCTTGATGGCTGTTTCAAACGCCTGCTTGGCTTCAGCGCGGTTGCCGCGCTGCAATTCGAGGCGGCCGCGCAGGTCTGCTGCGAGCGGCAAGCCGGGCTGCTTTCGTTCCAGCCTTTCAATGGCCTTGAGCGCCTGGCCAAATTCCTTGCTATTGACATATGAACTGATCAGCGCGAGGTCGGCGGAAACGCCTGGATCGACTGCTGAAATGGCCCGCAACTCGTCAAAGCCCTGCTCAACGCGCCCCTTGCTGATGGATGCCATCGCCAATGCCGTCTTGCTCTTGTGGTCTGCCGGGTTGATCGTCGTGGCTTTGCGGAAATCCTGCTCGGAAGCATTCAGGTCGCCCAGCATGAAATGCGCTTCAGCCGCGGCCACATGGGCTTCGGCATTGGGTAATTTGTCATCGAGCAGCGGCTGTAATATGCCCAAAGCCTTTTTTGCATCGCCGCTGCGCAAAGCAGTCCGCGCCAACATTTGCCTGACGCCATAGGCGCCGGGCGCAGCATCAAGCGCCTGCTTCAGATGAATTTCCGCTTGGACCAAACTGCCGCGTTGAAGCTCGACCATGCCCGCCAATTGCAAGGCCACAGCACTTTCAGGGCGTTGTTTCAAGACGGCCTGCGCCTCTTGTTCGGCAGTCTTCAGGTCCTTGCGTTCGAGCGCAAGCCGCGCCGCAAAGTAATGCGTTTGTGGCGCAGTCGGCGCAACCAGTTGCAAGTCCGCCAGCGCCCTTTGCACTGCATCGATGTCGCGTCGCGTCATCTGCAACTGGATGACCCCGGCATGAGCTTGAACATTGGTGTTGTCATGTTTGAGCGCCTCGCCATAAGCCTGCAAGGCCTGCGCGTCGTTCTTGGCATCGAGCATCAGCAGGTCACCCTTCAACTGCCAGGCCTCGCTGTGACCCGGGTGGGATTGCAGCGTTTGTTCGAGCGCAGCCAGCGCCTCCTCGGGCTTTTTCTCAGACACCAGCAAACGCACATTCAACAATCGCGCAGCAACATTGCCAGGATCTGCCGCCAGCGCCGCCTCGACGCTGTCGCGCGCCGATTGGCTTTTGTCCAGTCCCACATAGGCGATTGCAAGCGTGGTTTTCAGCTCGGACAAGGCTTTCGGGTCGGCAGGCTTGAATTCGCCATATTCCGCGATCAGTTGTGCAGTCTTGCCCTTGAGAAGCAGAACGCGCGCCAGTCGCGGCGCCAATGCTTCGCTGGAATAGCCGAATTCGGCTGCTTTAGCCAACTCGATGGCCGCGCCCGCCACATCACCGGACTCCAGCAAGGTCTTGCCCAGCAAGAACCTGGCTTCGGCGGATTTCGGGTCTTTTTGCAAGGAATTTTTCAATTCGATCATCGCGCCCTTGCTGTCATTGCTGGCCAGCCTCGTCTTGGCTGCCGCGATCAGGCTTTCGGGCGATTCACCCGAGCAGGCGCCAAGCAGCAGCGCGCTGCCGAGGGCCGCAAGACTTGCGGCCAAAGCCAGGCCATGAAGATTGCGTTTCATTGGATTTCCTTGTCAATGCTGGGAAGGGATGGATTGAGCTTCAATTTGTTCATCAGGTCGTAGAGGGTCGGTCGACTGACGCCGAGGATGTCGGCAGCGCGGGAGACATTGCCATCGCTATGGGCCATTGCCACCAGCAATGCTTGTCGTTCAGCGCGCTCGCGCACCGCACGCAGGTCGAGTTCAACCATCGGTTGTTCGGCGCAAGTCGGAGTCAGCCCCAGATCTGCCGCAGTGACCCGCAGTCCTTCCGTCATGATTGCGGCGCGCTTGAGCAGGTTCTGCAACTCACGGACATTGCCCGGCCAACTGTGGGCTGCAATCGCGCGCAAGGCGTCATCGGACAAACTCAAAGCCGGGCGCCTTTGCTCGGCCGCGAAGCGCCGCAGGAAGACATGGGCCAGCAAGACCGCATCGCCATGCCGGTCGCGCAGCGGCGGTATATCGACAATGATTTCGGCCAGGCGGTAATAGAGGTCTTCGCGGAACCGCCCATCGCTGATGCGGCTTCGCAAGTCCTGGTGGGTTGCACCGACGATGCGGACATCGATGGCGATTTCCTGGCGCCCGCCAACCCGCTCGATCGTGCGCTGCTGCAAGAAGCGCAGCAGCTTGGCCTGCAAGGACATCGGCAGGTCGCCGATTTCGTCCAACATCAGTGTGCCGC
This sequence comes from uncultured Burkholderiales bacterium, assembly GCA_903820745.1. Lineage (GTDB taxonomy): Bacteria > Pseudomonadota > Gammaproteobacteria > Burkholderiales > Burkholderiaceae_C > Paucibacter_A. The sequence goes on along the minus strand of CAIJIT010000205.1, from coordinate 27,393 downwards.
CATTGGCGGTCTCGATCCTGCCGATGGTGGTCTTGTTCGCCCCGGTGAATGCGCCACGCTCATAGCCGAACAACTCGCTTTCCAGCAAATTTTCGGGGATGGCCGCACAGTTGATCGCGATGAAGCGTCCGCGGCGACCGGATGCCTGATGCAGTCCTTGCGCCAGCACCTCCTTGCCAGTGCCGCTCTCGCCCAGCAGCAGCACGCTCAAATTGCTCGGAGCCACCTTATCGATCGTCCGGCAGATCGTCTGCAATGCAGCGTCCCGGGTCAACAGACCGCCGACGGCATCGGTCTGCTGCAAGGTCTGCAAACGACGATTTTCAAGCTCCAGCTCATAGAGCCGAAAAGCCCTCTCGACCGTCAAGCCCAGCATTTCTGGTTCGACCGGTTTGGCCAGAAAATCATAGGCACCGAGCCGGATCGCGCGCAATGCATTGGACTGATCATTCTGGCCGGTCAGGACGATGACCTTGACACCGGGATCTATCGCCAGGAGCGCCTCCAGGCATTTGAAGCCTTCGGACACCGCATCGCGGTCCGGCGGCAAGCCCAGATCCAGCGTCACCACTGCAGGCTTGTGGCGACGGAACTGCAGCAGCGCGCTGGCGCCATCACCTGCCACTACGGACTCAAAGCGGTCGAGCGACCACTTGAGTTGTTTTTGCAATGCCGGGTCATCCTCGACGATCAGCAGCATGGCTTGTTCATGATTCATCCGGTCTTCCTCATCGGCAGCGCTGGTGCCATCTCGATATGCAGCAGCGGCAACAAAATGGTCACCGTCGTACCCTGGTCAAGCTGACTGTGGACATTGATCGCGCCACCGAGTTCCCGCAGGTATTGGTAGCTCTCGTAGGCACCGATGCCCATGCCACTGGCCTTGGTGGTCTGGAACGGCTTGAAGAGCCGGTGCCGGATGAATTCATCCGACATACCGCAGCCCTGATCAGCGATCTGCACCCGCGCCTGGCTGCCACTCCGATCAAGTTGCAGGCGGACCGCTGAATCTGCGGGGCTTGCGTCGAATGCGTTTTGCACCATGTGACCCAGCACCCGCTCGATCCTCCCCTCATGGCCCCGCGTGCTGACGCCAGCCTTCAAGTCAAGCAAGAGCAAGCGCCCCCTGGAAGCAGCGGTGGCTGCCAGACGCATGGCGATCAGTTGCAGATCGACGCCGCTGACCACGCCATGAGGACGCTCGCCCTCGCGCAACTGCAGCATCAACTGATGCATTTTTTCGACCGAGTTCTCCACTGTGGTCAGCATGTCCAACTGGAACTCGGGGTTGTGGCGCAGGCGCTTGGCGTTCTTCATCATCAACGACAACTGCGTGACGATGTTCTTCAAGTCATGCACGACAAAGGCCGACATGCGGTTGAATGCATCGAACTTACCCACTTCAAGCAAGGCCTCGGTCGCCTGCATCTGCGCCAGGTAACTGGATGCTTGGCTGGCGGCCGTCTTCAGCAGATCGCGCACCTCCCAATTCAGATCGACCGGCGCTCTGGCGCTGCCGAGCAAAACAAAGCCGATCAGTTCGCTACCACCCAGCAGGGGAATGAGCAACCAGCGGCGAGGGTTCGCCAGCAGCCAGTCAGGCAGTTCCGGACGCGTCGAGTCCACTGCGACGCTGTGCGACTGCCTGAGGTCAATGATCCAGGCGCGTTCGCAAATGAAGTTGCAAAACGGTGATGACGCGCTCTCGCGCGCAGAACTTGCCGGACGATTCCAGCAAGCCGATTGTTCAAAAAATTCGTCATTCGAAGCGGCATTGCCGCGCTTGAGCCAGAGCTCTCCCGAAGGGCTTTCCACCAGATTCGCCAGCGCGCGCACCACAGTCTCGCCCATCTCCCGGGGCGAAGCTGCCGAAGCGAGGATGGCTGTAAAGCGAAGCCATTCCTCCCGGTAGTCATAGCGATAGCTGAAGAAGTTCTTGCTGATATAGATTCGCAAACGGGCGCGCAAAGTACCTGATTGCAGCAGCATCGCCAGCGTCAGCAGCGCAACAAAGACCATTGCCATTTGCACCGCCCGACCCCAGTCGCCGCCGGTGTAACGAACGTAATAGCCCAGCGCCGAAATCAGCAACAAATAGGCCCCCACGAGCAGCAAGGTGGCCGAATGGAAAACTGCCGCACGCGACAGGTGCAGCCTGACCAACCAGTCGGCATGGCGCCTCGACGCGATGAAAAGCAGCGGCAATGCAGCACCATGCGCCGCCGCGCGAATGCTCAGGGCATCACCGTCGAAATTGCTGAACAAGGCCGCCTGGGAGTAGACGAACAGATCGAACCCAAAGATCGCGCCAAGGCCCAGGCAGACCGGTTTGGCATTCCAGCGCTGATCCTCCGAAACATTGCGCAGCAACTGCTCGATCAGCACCAACCCGATCACCGCCTGGCCCAAAGCCGCGAAGGCCGCTGGGCGCGACACCGCGCTCGGCGGCGCGTCATGCATGAACACCATCAGTAACAGGGATGCTGAAATTGAAGCGCCTGCAGCGACAACATGGCCCCGCAATTCGCTGCCGCCCGTCTCTTTGCTACCGGCTTCGGGCTGCAACAGCAGCAAGATGAACCAGAACCACAGGCCGTAGCGCATGAGATCGAAAAAGGGTCCCAAGGCCGCAGCTACCCAAGCCCAGTGCCCGATAGGCCCCGCCCAGGCCCAGGCGGCGCTGGCTGCCAGAGCGGCCAGAAAAACGAAAGAGACCTGGTTCGAAATGGCCGTGCCACGCCAGAGCCGGAAGGCGAAATTCAGCACGAAAGCGCTGTAGGCCGTTGCAGCGGCGCAGTCGCCGACCAGACTCAAGCTCGACATCGGAGTTTGACAACCTGCTGGATCAACGCGCGCCCTTGCCCGTCAGTACCACGGCGACGGTCTCGAGGATGATCAGCAGATCAAGAAACAGTGAATGGTTCTTGACGTAGTACATGTCGTACTGAAGCTTCTCGATCGAGTCTTCGACAGTCGAGCCATATTCATAGCGCACCTGGGCCCATCCGGTGACTCCGGGTTTGACGCTGTGCCGGACTGCAAAGTAAGGAATTTTGCTGATGAGTTCGTCGACAAAGAACTGCCGCTCGGGCCGCGGGCCCACCAGGCTCATCTCACCGCGCAGCACGTTCACCAGTTGCGGCAACTCGTCAATGCGTAGCTTGCGGATGATGCGCCCGACCCTCGTCACACGATCGTCGCCAAGCGCTGCCCAGCGCGGTTTGCCATCTTTTTCGGCATCGGTGCGCATACTGCGGAACTTGATCACCCGAAAGACCTTGCCGTTCAAGCCGACGCGCTGCTGTCGGTAGAGCACCGGACCGGGCGAATCGAGCTTGATCCAGAGCGCTGCCGCCAGCATCAATGGCAGCGATAGCAGCAGCAGCAAGGTGGAGAAAAAGAGATCGAAAACCCTCTTCACCAGGCTGCGAATCAGACCCTGATTGAAGCCGTCGCCAAATATCAGCCAGCCCGGATTGACATGATCGATGTTGATCTGTGTGAGCGTCCGTTCGAAATAACTGCTGATGTCGACGACCTCGATGCCATAGAGCTTGCAGTCGAGCAACTGGCGCAATGGCATGCTGCCGCCGCGCCGCTCAGGCAGGGCGACGACGATTTCCGCCACGTCGAGCTTTCGCGCCGTCTCGATCAGCGAATCGGTCGAAGCGATGATTTCTGATCGGGGCACCTGCGGCTCGGCTTCGTTCGGGCCAGTGAAATAGCCGATGATCTGCGCATGCGGGTCGGCAGCCGTCAGGCTCAGGCCGACAGATCTGGCGACGGCGCCAGTGCCGAAAATCATGATGCGGGTGCGACTGCGCGATTGCAGCCCGGCATGCGCTGCGTAGACACGGTGCGCCATGACCGCCAAGACTGCGGCCATCGCCACCTGGGTGATCAAGCTGCGCGGTTCGGGGTCAGCCGGCAACAGACTGAAAATCGCATAGGCCAGCGGCAACCCGAACAACAAACCCAGCAAGGCTCTTGTGGCGGTGGCGGTCATCGAACGGTTGTGCGCGTTCTGGTAGAAGCCGGCGGCAAAGTTGATGACAAACATCCCGCCGGCCAAAGACAGGGAATGCGAAGCCGCAAAGGGCATCAAGGCCTGCCCTGCCGGACCTTGACCGAGCACGACAGTCATCACCATGGCGAGGATCAGTCCGACGTCGAAGAAAACCTGACGCAACGCCTGCCTGTGCAAGTAATGATTGAATACTCGAAGAACCATGCTGACCCCAATCACCTGAACCAAAGCCGATCGTCGAAGGCCGGTCTGAACTACTCAGGTTGCCTCTCGCTTGCGTTCGATGATGCCCATAGCTGCGCCGATTCAGTTCCCCCGGTTCAAATGGCAAGTGGTTTTTTTGACCAACGATTGGGGGGGTAGGCAAGGCCCGGGCGCCTTGCGAGCAGGCGAAAAAAAGCCCGCGACTGCGGGCTTTTTGGACTTGAGCGGAACCCGGCTCGGGGACTCAGCGCACCACGGCAATCTGTTCGCGCGCACCTGCCTTGTAGGTGTACAGCGTCAGCGAACCGTTCTTGATGTCGCCTTTTTCGTCGAAGGAAATCATCCCTGTCACACCCTTGTAATCCGTTGTCTTGGTCAGCACCGGCAGATACTTGGCAGGTTCTGCAGAATCGGCCTTGACCATCGCATCGACCATCACATTGATCGCGTCGTAGACATAAGGTGCATAGATCTGCACATCGGCCTTGTACTTTTCCTTGAATCTGGCCTTGAAATCGTCCATCGATTTCTTCGACTCACCTTCGACCCCGCCCGCTTCAGCGCAGACCACCTGGCCATCGCCCATGGTGCCGGCTGCCAACTTGGGCAACTCGCTCGAGCAGATCCCGTCGCCACCCATGAACCTGGCGTCGATGCCCAGGCTCTTCATCTGCCGCAACATCGGGCCGGCAACCGCGTCCATACCGCCAAAGAACACGATGTCAGGCTTCTTTGCCTTGAAGGCCGTCAGGATGGCGCTGAAGTCGGTCGCCTTGTCGGTGGTGAATTCGCGCCCGACGATGTTGCCGCCGGACGCCTTGACGCCCTTTTCAAACTCATCGGCAACGCCCTGCCCGTAGGCGGTACGGTCATCGATCACGGCGATCGATTTGCCCTTCAACTCAGTCACCGCATACCGACCCAAAGTGCCACCGAGATGGACGTCATCGGCAACAACGCGGAAAGCGGTCTTGTAGCCATTGCGGGTGAACTTGGGATTGGTCGCCGACGGCGAGATCTGCGGAATGCCCGCGTCGCTGTAGATTTTCGAGGCCGGGATCGATGTTCCGGAATTCAAGTGGCCAATGACGCCGTTGACCTTGGCATCGACCAGTTTTTGCGCTGCAGCAGCGCCCTGCTTCGGGTCGCTCGCATCATCTTCAGCCAGCAATTCGAACTTGACCTTCTTGCCGCCGATGGTGACGCCTTTGGCGTTGAGGTCTTCGATGGCCAGCCTTGCACCCATCTCGTTGTCCTTGCCCAAATGGGCAATCGCGCCGCTGGTCGGCGCGACATGGCCGATCTTGATGACCGGTTCTTGTTTCTGCCCGCAAGCGCTGAGCAGCAGCACCGCGATAGCCCCAAAGGTCAGATTCAACTTGATATGCATGAATGAGCTCCAGAAAGAAGAATGAATTGATTGGATTTTCGAGCACCCGAACATAACCGAAATCCAGCCGACCGGTGCGCAACCGTTGCGAAAAATATCGCCGCCTCGGCATAAACCACCTGTTTGGCAGCGGCAGTCAGCCACGCCGCTCAGTCCCTGGGCAGTGATTCCGGCCTGGCTTTGGCGATCAGATCATCGATTCTCAGCAGCAAAGCCGCCCGCATTTCTTCGACAGCCAGATTGACCGCTTCGGCAAGCGCCTGACGCAAGGCCGCTTCATCGAAGGGCGCAGCAGGCAAGTCTTGACCCGTTTCAACCGATAGGCAATCTGCCGGATCGATCACTTCGGTCAAGGTCGGCACATACCGCGCGGCAGTAGCTTGACTCATGCAGCCGCCACATGATGGCTGATTTCATGCCCGAGCGATTTGTATTGGCCAAAGCGCGTGCGCCCGGCCTGAACCTGAACCGGGTCCTGCGAGACCACTTCCAGCACGCGGTCGAACTGTTCGAAGCCTTCGGGCATGTCGCGTCCGAGATTCAACAACAATTCCCGATGCGGCAGATCGGCCGGCCGTTCGACCAGCAGGACCGGACTGGCCTTGATCGCCGCTGCGTTCGAATCCGCCTGCAAGCGCAGATGCGGCACGAACCCGGCGGGCTCAAAAGTCCACAACGCCGCGTCCAGACGTTCGAGCAAGGCCGGCGCGCCGCAGACACCGATCTGCGCACCCGAGAGCTGCGCCTTGCGCAGCAAACGGCAGATATAGGTCAGCCGATCAGGCACGCCGGTGTAAAAGCTGACCTGACTCATGGGCCGGTCAAACGCTCAATCGGCTTGCGACAGCACGAAATGCGTCAACAGGCCGACCGGACGGCCGGTGCTGCCCTTGGCCGCGCCGCCCTTCCAGGCCGTGCCGGCAATGTCGAGATGTCCCCAACGGAACTTCGAGGCAAAGCGCTGCAGGAATTTGGCTGCGGTGACCGAACCGCCAGCGCGTGAGGCGATATTGGCCACATCGGCGAAATTGCTCTTCAGGCCTTCCGCATATTCATCGTCAAGCGGCATGCGCCAGCAAGGATCGAGTGCCTTGTCCCCTGCCGCCAGCAGCGAGGCGGCCAAGGCATCGTCGCTGGCGTACATGCCGCTGCGCACAGCGCCCAGCGCGATCACGCAGGCGCCGGTCAGCGTGGCCACATCGACCACCACGGCGGGCTTGAAGCGCTCGGCATAGGTCAAGGCATCACAAAGGACCAACCGACCTTCCGCATCGGTGTTGAGGATCTCGATCGTCTGACCCGACATCGAGGTGACCACATCGCCCGGCTTGACAGCGCGGCCGCTGGGCATGTTCTCGCAGGCAGCGATGATCACGACCAGATTCAGTTTGGGTTTGAGTTCGGCCACCGCACGCAAGGTGCCGAGCACGCTGGCTGCGCCGCCCATGTCGAACTTCATCTCGTCCATCTCGGCACCGGGTTTCAGCGAAATGCCCCCCGAGTCAAAGGTAATGCCCTTGCCGACCAGCACCACCGGTGGCTGTTTTTTGGCTGCGCCGTCATAGCGGGCGACGATGAACCGCAAAGGCTCGTCACTGCCCTGCGCCACCGCGAGAAAGCTGCCCATACCGAGTTTTTCGACGGCGGCCTTGTCGAGCACGTCCACCTTGAGCCCATGGCTGCGGCCCAAGGCACGCGCTTGTTCGCCAAGAAATGTCGGCGTTGCATGGTTGCCAGGCCGGTTCGCGCATTCGCGCGCCAACTCAATGCCGGCGCCGATCGCTTCTCCTTGCGCCAGCCCGTCTTTGGCGGCTGCTGCATCAGGTTTGTTGACCAGCAAGGTCAGCTTGACCAGCTTGCCCGGCGCCGGTGCGCTGGGCTTGGTATGGCGGTAAACATAGTCGGCGTCCCCGGCCGCCAGCACGAACTGCTCGGCCAGACTGCCTGTCAGGCCGCTGTCGAAACCGATAAACGCCACCGCCGCATGGGCCGCACCGCGACCTTTGAGCTGACCCAATCCGTTCAGCAAGGCAGCGCGAGCGGACTTCAGCGTCGACTTGCCGGCTGCAGCCAGCACCAGGCGCGGCGCCTTCACGCCGACCGGCCGCTGCAGCATCAAGATCTTGCCGTCCTTGAGCTCGAAATCGCCGAGTTTGATCGCATCCCTGACCAAGGCAGCCAGGTCCTTGTCGAGTTTGGGCGGCAGACTATCGCCCGCCAGAACCAGAATCAAAGCATCGGCAGCAACGCCGGCCATTGCGTCGACCGACGCATTGTGAAGACGGAAGTCCATAATATTGGGAATTAGATAAAGAACCTGGATGTTATTCGATTCCACCGTACGCAGAGAGCTCTCGCGCAGCTTCGGCGTCACCCTCGTTGTCATTCTCACCATTGTCTTGACGATGATGTTGATCCGCACGCTCGGCCAGGCCGCGGGCGGAGACGTGTCGCCGCAGGATGTGCTGCTGCTGATGGGTTACGCCTCGCTCGCCCACCTGCCGACGATGCTGACCTTGTCGCTGTTCATTGCCATCGTCGCCAGCCTGGGCCGCATGTACCGTGAGTCGGAGATGACGATCTGGTTTGCCAGCGGCATCGGCCTGAAGCGTTTCCTCAGACCGGTGCTGCAGATGGCTTCGCCGGTGTTGCTGCTGATCGTCGTGCTGGAACTGCTGGTCTGGCCCTGGGGCAACCAGAAGAGCACCGAACTGGGCGAGCGCTATGACAAGCGCAGCGACTTGTCGCGGGTGGCACCGGGCCAGTTCCAGAGCTCGCGCGATGGCACGCGGGTCTTCTTCATCGACCGCGACCAGGACGATGGCCGCACCGGCCGCAATGTCTTCATCCTGTCCAGCTTGGGCAACAGCGAATCGGTGACCACTTCGCTGAAGGGACATATCGAACAAGCTGAACCCGATCGATTCCTGGTGCTCGATCGCGGCCAGCGCAACGAAGTCAACAAGCAAAGCGGCGAGAAGACCCTGGCTCGCTTTGAGCAATACAAGGTCCAGGCCGATCCGCAGGTGCTGCGTTCGGTGGACAAGTTGCCACCCAAGGCGACCCGGACCATGGAGTTGCTGCGGGCGCCGCTGCCACGCAATCAGGGTGAATTGACCTGGCGTTTCGGCATGATCCTGGGCAGCATCAATATGGTCCTGCTCGGCCTGGGCCTGGCCGCGACCAACCCGCGGCGCGCCAGCAACTGGAACCTGCTCTTCGCCTTGCTGAGCTTCATCGTCTATTTCAACCTGATCAACCTGAGCCAGGCCTGGGTCGCCAATTCGCGCATGGCCATCGGACCGGCCTTGCTCAGTCTGCATGGCTCGGCCTTCCTGCTCGCGCTGGCGCTGCTCTGGTTGCGCGATCAGGGCAACCGCCTGTACCTGCCATTCACGAGGGCAGCCCGCACATGAAGACCGTTCGCCGCCTGCTTTACCGCGACATCACCGGATCGGTGGTCTTCGTCGCCCTGGCCTTCATGTCGCTGTTTTATTTCATCGACTTTGTCGACGAACTCGACCGCATGAGCCGCGCTGGCGCCGGTGCGGCCCAGGCCGCCCTGCTCGCCTTGCTGAAGCAACCTGGCCATCTTTATGAGCTGTTTCCGATTTCAGTGCTGATTGGCAGTATTTTTTCGCTGGCAAGGATGGCGCAGTCGAGTGAATTCACGATTCTGCGAACTGGTGGGCTGGGGCCACGGCGTGCCTTGTCGATGCTGGCCAGCCTGGCGCTGGGCTTTGCCTTGCTGACCTTCGTCGTCGGTGACTTTGTCGCACCCTGGTTTGAGCGCCAGGCTGACAACGTCCGCGCTCATGTTGCGGGCAAGCTCGCCCTGGGCAGCAACGGCGCCTGGCTGAAGGACCACCAGTCGACCACCGACGGTGAGCGAAGTTTCTCGATCAATGTACGCCGCGCCGGCGCCGCCGGCGCTTTGCAAGGCATCCGGATCTTTGAATTCGACGCCCATGGCGGACTGATCGCGAGGATCGAGGCCAAAAGCGCCCAGGTCGACGCGAACGGTCAATGGGAGCTCAGCGATGTTCAGCAAACCCGCTGGCTGGCGCCGCCAGTCAATGCTGCCGGCAATGAAAGAGGCAATCTTCAGTTGGTGAAGGAGGAGACCAGCCCCAAGCTGATCTGGCAAAGTTCCTTGAGTGCCAGCGTCATCGCTGCAGCGGTGCTGCCCTCGATGTCGATGTCGACGCTTGAGCTCTACCGCTATACCGAACATCTGTCGAGCCAGGAGCAAGCCGCCCAGGCGCACAACATCCAGTTCTGGCGCAAGGCCTTTTATCCGTTTGCCTGCTTCGTGATGGTGGCCCTGGCCCTGCCATTTGCCTACCTGCATGGCCGCTCCGGCGGCATCAGCCTGATGGTGTTCGGCGGCATCATGCTGGGCATCAGCTTCGTGCTGCTGAACAACCTCGCCGGCCATGTCGGCCTGCTGCAAAACTGGACGCCCTGGGCGGTGGCGGCAACGCCAAGCCTGGTCTACCTTGCCATGTCGCTGGCGGCCTTTGGCTGGCTGGTGCGTTTCCGCTGATGAAGATGACACCCAAACCGATTGACGGAATGCTGCTTTTTGCCCATGGCGCGCGCGATGCCGCCTGGGCCCGGCCTTTTGAAGCGGTGGCGCGCCGGATTGCGCTGCAGCGCCCCGAACTGCCGCTGGTGCTGGGCTTCCTCGAATTCATGCAGCCAGGGCTCGAAGCCGCCGCCCATCAACTCGCAGCGCGCGGTTGCCAGCGCGTCCATATCGTGCCGATGTTTCTGGGCACCGGCGGCCATGTCAGGCGCGACATTCCGCCCTTGATCGAGCGCTTGATCGAACAATATGGCCGCAGCGTCGAGTGGCTGCTACACCCTGCCCTGGGCGACCAGGAGCGCGTCATCGACGCGATGACGGCAGCCAGCTTGTCGTGGCTCGACGCAAGCAGTGATGGAGGCCAGCCATGAACCTGCACCAGTTCCGTTTCGTTCAGGAAGCCGCGCGCCGCAATCTCAATCTGACCGAGACCGCCAAGGCCCTGTTCACCTCGCAGCCGGGCGTCTCCAAAGCGATCCTCGAACTCGAAGAAGAGCTCGGCGTCGACATCTTTTCCCGCCATGGCAAACGCCTGCGCAGCATCACCGAGCCAGGCCAGCAGGTGCTGGCGGCGATCGAGACGATCATGCGCGAAGTCGGCAACCTGAAGCGCATCGGCGAGGAATATTCAAAGCAAGACACCGGCAACCTGTCGATCGCCACCACCCACACCCAAGCGCGCTATGTGCTGCCCGGGCCGGTGATGCAACTGCGCAAACAACTGCCGCTGGTCCGTGTCAGTCTGCACCAGGGCACCCCGGACCAGGTGGTGCGAATGCTGCTCGATGACAGCGCCGATGTCGGCCTGGCGACCGAATCGCTGGCCGATGTGCCCGGTCTGATCAGCCTGCCCTGCTATGAATGGCAGCATGTGATGGTGGTCCCGCCAGCCCATCCGCTGGCCAGGGTCGAGCGGATCAGCCTGGAGCAACTGGCGCTGGAGCCGCTGGTGTCTTATCACTCAAGCGTTGCCGGCCGCAGCCGCATCGATCGGGCCTTCGCAGCGCGCCAGTTGACCCCGACGATCGCACTCGACGCGATCGACTCGGATGTGATCAAGACCTATGTGCGCCTCGGCCTGGGTGTCGGCATCGTGGCCGAAATGGCGATGCGTGAAGATACGCCGGGCAGCGATCTGGTGGCGCGACCGCTCGGGCATCTATTCGGTCAGAATGTCACCCGCATCGCCTTCAAGCGGGGCGCCTATCTGCGCAACTATGTCTACACCTTTGCCGAATTGCTGTCCGATCGTCTGAACCGCCATCTGCTCGAGCGGGCGATGCACGGCCATGCCGACGACTTCAGCCTTTGAATCCAACCGGAACCATCACCTTGAACCACACACCTGTCCTGCAAAGCCGCATGCCCAAGGTCGGCACGACGATTTTCACCACCATGTCTGCCCTGGCCCAAACCCATGGCGCGGTCAATCTGGGCCAGGGATTTCCAGATTTCCAATGTGACCCGGCGCTGCCCGAAGCGGTCAACCATGCGATGCGCAGCGGCCATAACCAATATCCGATGATGAGCGGTGCGCCGGTGTTGCGCGAGGCCGTGGCCGAAAAAATCCGCGTTCAATATGGCCTCAGCTACGACGCCACCAGCGAAATCACCATCACTGCCGGCGCCACGCAGGCGATCTTCACCGCCCTGCTGGCGATCATCCACCCCGGTGATGAAGTGATCGTGCTCGAGCCCTGCTACGACAGCTATGTGCCCAATATCGAACTCGGCGGCGGCGTGGTCGTGCGCGTGCCTTTGACTCCCGACAGCTTCAGGCCTGATTTCGCCCTGATTGCCGCAGCGATCACCCCGCGCACCCGGGCCTTGATCATCAACTCGCCGCACAACCCGACAGCCACCGTCTGGACCTTGGCCGAAATGCAGCAACTGGCTGATCTGCTGCGCGGCACCGACTTGCTGCTGATCAGCGACGAGGTCTACGAACATATGGTTTTCGACGGCGCCGCCCATCAAAGCGTCGCGCGCTTCCCGGAACTGGCTGCGCGCAGCTTCATCGTTTCGAGCTTCGGCAAGACCTACCATGTGACCGGCTGGAAGATCGGCTACGTCGCCGCGCCTGCGTCCCTGACGCATGAATTCCGCAAGGTGCACCAGTTCAACGTCTTCACCGTCAACACGCCGATGCAGCATGGCCTGGCTGCCTTCATGGCCGACCCCAAGCCCTATCTTGAACTGCCGGCCTTCTACCAGCGCAGCCGCGATCTGTTTCGCGCCGGACTGGCCAATAGCAAATTCGACTTGCTGCCCTGCGAAGGCACTTATTTCCAATGCGTTGACTATGGCCGGATCAGCCATCTGGGCGACCAGGAGTTCTGCACCTGGCTGACGCGCGAGGTCGGCGTCGCAGCGATTCCGGTCTCGGCCTTTTATGACGCCGGCTGCTCAAGAAGCGTCGTGCGCTTTTGCTTCGCCAAGCGCGACGAGACCCTGCTCAAAGCGCTCGCGCTTCTGCAGCAGCTCTGAGGCCGACCGCAGGAACGCGCTGGCTGGGCGCAGTGCTGCGCAAGAGACCCTGCTCCAAGCGCTGGCGCTGCTGCAGCAACTCTGAGGCCGACTACAGGAACGCGCTGGCTGGGCGCAATGCTGCGCAAGAGTGCCTGCTCCAAGCGCTGGCGCTGCTGCAGCAACTCTGAGGCCGACTGCAGGAACGCGCTGGCTGGGTGCAATGCTGCGCTCATGTCCTCCGGTGGCAGCCTTTGGCCGCCACCTCCCCCTTTACTTCGCTCCGCATTGCACCCAGCCAGCGAGCCGAGGCGCTCAAAGCGTTGGCGCTGCTGCAGCAGCTCTGACCCCAATAGCTACTGCTCAGTCAAACGCTAAAGAGTTGCCCAAAGCACGGCGGGCGAGCGGCGCAGCGAAGTAAAGGAGGAGGCCGGGCGCAGCCCGAGCCGGGGGACATGAGCGCAGGCGCTCGCCCGCCGTGCTGGCCGCTGTAGTCCATCCGAACCAATCTCAGACCGCATAACCCGGCATTTGCCGGTCGAGGCGGCGCAGCAGCCCGGGCCAGGTCAGGCCCGCGCCAAGCCCCTTGGTCACCTGTGCGGCCTGCTGTTTGGCGCCGGCGATGATGGCAGGGTTGATATGCAGCAGCGGCCCGCCGCCGGCCTGCGCACGCAGCTGGATATTGCAGACCGCCTCGAACAAATACATCTGCAAGAAGGCATCAGCCACCGTCTTGCCGACGGTCAGCAGGCCGTGATTGCGCAGCAACAGATAGCCCTTGTCGCCCAGGTCGTCGATCAGCCTAGGCTTCTCGGCATCATGCAGCGCTACGCCTTCGTAGTCATGATTGCCGAGGCTGGAAAGCACAAAGATCGATTGCTGCGACAGCGGCAACACACCGCCGGCCTGCGCGCTGACCGCCACACCGTTGATCGAGTGGGTGTGCAGCACGCAAGCGGCATCCTCCCGCGCCCCATGCACGGCACTGTGAATGACGAAGCCGGCCGGATTGACCGGAAACGGCGAAACGCTGAGCTTGTTGCCATCCATGTCAATACGGATCAGGCTCGAAGCGGTGATTTCCTCGAACATCATCCCGTAGGGATTGATCAGGAATTCATCATGTTTGCCAGGCAACCGGGCGGTCACATGGGTGAACACCAGGTCATCCCAGCCGAACAGCGCCACCAGACGGTAAGCGGCGGCCAGCTCGACGCGTAAATTCCATTCGGCCTCGCTGACATGCTCACGGCAAGAAGCAATAGCGGGCAATTGATGGCTGATTGACATGCATTTCTCCGGTTGTTGAGCAACTTGTCACCGGCCGGGAAAGGGCCTTGCGCAAGCTCGTGGACAATAGCCCGAAAGATAGCAGCTTCCTGCTCTCACGCCAGCGACAAAGCCGATGAACAGTTCAGTTCTGACAATTCTTGAACGCAGCAATATCGAGTCAGGATCATGGTTCTCCCGACTCTCGCCGAACCTGCGCAACGACATCCTGTCGCGCGCAACCGTGCGGCGCCTGGGCGATTCGACCCTGGTCTCATGCCGCGGCGATAGCGCCGAGGAATGGGTCGGCGTGGCCAAGGGTGCGGTGCGGGTCAGTTCGGTGTCGCTCGCCGGCAAGCAGGTCTCACTGACCTATGTCGAGCCTGGCACCTGGTTCGGCGACATCTCCCTGTTCGACGGTTTGCCGCGAACCCATGATGCCGACACCCATGGCGAGACCACCTTGCTGGTGGTGCGCAAGCCCGACTTCAAGGAGTTGCTGCAGCGCCATACCGAACTCTACGAAGCCCTGCTGCGGCTGAACTGCCGGCGCCTGCGGCTGATGTTTGATGTGGTCGAAGATCTCAATACCAAGCCGCTGGGCGCACGACTGGCCAAGCAGATCCTGCTGCTGGCGCGCTCCTATGGCGTGCCGCAGGGCGAAGAAATTCGCATCGGCCTGCAACTGGCGCAGGAGGACCTGGCACAACTGCTCGGTGCCTCGCGTCAACGCGTCAACCAGGAGCTGAAGGGCTTCGAGCGCGACGGCGCCGTGCGGGTCGAACCGACCCGCCTGGTGGTGCTGAACAAGGATAAATTGCTGGCAATCGCCAACCGCTAGGGATGCAGCGGCTGTTTGACAAGAAATGCAAGGACAAGATGGATAAATTTACCGGAACTCGCGCCTTGACCCAGGCCCTCGACCTCGAAGCGCTGGAGCGCTGGCTGAGCGCGCATGTCGATGGCTTCGCCGGGCCCTTGAGCATCGAGCAATTCAAGGGCGGGCAATCAAACCCGACTTACAAGGTCAGCACGCCGGGCGGCGCCTATGTGATGCGCTCCAAGCCCGGGCCCAAGGCGCTATTGCTGCCTTCAGCCCACGCAATCGAGCGCGAATTCTCGGTCATGCATGCCCTGCAAGGTACGGCCGTGCCGGTGCCCAGGATGCTCGCCCTGTGCGAAGACGAGGCGGTGATCGGTCGCGCCTTTTACCTGATGGAATTCATGCAGGGGCGCATCCTCTGGAATCCAGCCCTGCCGGAGATGGACAACGCCGAGCGCAGCGCCATCTATGCCGAGATGAACCGCGTCGTCGCCGCGCTGCACCAGGTTGATTACAAGGCCATCGGGCTGGAAAACTATGGTCGACCGGGCAATTATTTCGAACGCCAGATCAGCCGCTGGACCAAGCAGTACCTGGCCTCGGTGACCGACCCGATCCCGGCGATGGATCAATTGATCGCCTGGCTGCCCGAGAATATTCCGGCTTCGGCGCGCGACGAAAACGAAGTGGCCATCGTGCATGGCGACTTCCGCATCGACAACCTCGTCTTCCACCCGACCGAGCCACGCGTGATCGCCGTCCTCGACTGGGAGCTTTCCACCCTGGGCCATCCGCTGGCCGATTTCAGCTACCACTGCATGGTCTGGCATATCCAGTCATCGGGCGCGGCGCGCGGCATCGGCGGCATGGATCTGGCCGCACTCGGCATCCCCGATCAACTCAGCTATGTGCGCAGTTACTGCGAACGTACCGGCCGCGCCGATGTCGATGCGGTGATGCAGGACTGGAACTTCTACCTCGCCTACAACCTGTTCCGCATCGCCGCGATTCTGCAAGGCATTGCCAAGCGCGTCGTCGATGGCACCGCCTCGAGCGCCCAGGCGCGCGAAGCCGGCGCCGGCGCCAGGCCGCTGGCCGAACTCGGTTGGCGCTTCGCCCGCTGACCATGTCGCTGCTGAAGAACGGCACCCGCTGCGTCATCATCGGCGGCTGCCGTGAAAACATCGGCCTGGTGGTCGAAGTGGTCGAGCGTCTGGGGCGCCTTGGCGCCAGCGAAGATGCCTACCGCATCAGGACCGTCAGCGGCCGCCCGTTCCAGCAACTCTGGCAAGGCGCTGACCTGCTACGCGGCCATTCCGACGAAGCCATCACCGATCGCCACAAGCTGCGCCCGCTGGTCGACCCCAAGGCCTTGAACGGCTTGCCGCAGCTTGAAGAACTGCTGAGCTGAGGCAGTCTTCAAGTAGCACAGGCTGTTTGCGGAGCATGGTCACCAGCAGGAATCGAATAATCAGCTACAAGCCCTGTTTTTGCTTGCCTCTTGTTATCAGCTATTCGTTTTGTTCCCCCAGTTGTTCCCCCGCCTTGGTCTTGCTACCCCCACCGATCGCAAACCGTCACTTGGCGGCATCAATTCCACAAATTCATTGGGCGGTCTGCTGTCCAGGCCTTTGACTCCCGGGCAGACGCGACTTTGGATTTATTGCCAATGGCACGCGCTATTGGCCACAAAATGCGTCTAGCATCCCATTGATCCCGATCCGCACATTATTTCAACATTGCAAATCGAAAAAAATGACACAGGCAACAGAACGCCATGCCCTTCGTCCGGCATTCTTTCCCCGGCTGATTTTTGGCGCACGCTGGCTACAGTTGCCGCTTTACCTCGGCCTGATCCTGGCACAGGGCGTCTATGTGTTCCAGTTCTGGCAAGAACTCGTGCATCTGGTCGAAGCGGCCTTTGGCAACCAAGAAGCCTTGATCACCCTGGTCAAGAGCACCGGCTATCAGGCCTCCGCGATCCTCGGCGGCGTCGATGGCAAAACGATCATCGGCTACGAGCCCATCACCGGACTCAATGAGACCGTCATCATGCTGGTGGTGCTGGCGCTGATCGACGTCGTGATGATCAGCAACCTGCTGATCATGGTGATCATCGGAGGCTACGAGACCTTTGTCTCGCGTCTGCACTTGAACGGTCACCCAGACCAGCCAGAGTGGCTGGACCAGGTCAATGCTTCAGTGTTGAAGGTCAAACTGGCCACCGCCATCATCGGCATCAGCTCAATTCACCTGCTCAAGACCTTCATCAATGCCGCCAATTACACCGACAAGGTCTTGATGTGGCAAACCATCATCCACATTACTTTCCTGCTTTCAGCCATGGCCATCGCGATGGCCGACCGAATCATGCATCCACCCACCGGCGGCGCTGCGCATTGAAGCGCGGCCAAGCGGCTCAGTTCGGGCGCTGCGGATCGGGCTTCAGGCAAAGGCAACAAACGGTGCAAATGCACCAAGAATCGGTGAGCTTTATCGTCCGGCCAACTTCACACAAACAACCGATTTCAGTCTGAGTGATTCAGACATGCACCTTCCTCGCCATCGTCGACCGTTTCAAGGAGGTTCGGCCGGTGAGCCTTGCAGCATTTCGCCACATGAATCCAACTGGGGAACGCATTGAAGAAACTGGAAGTAATTTCCGCTGACATCGTCAAGAACAAGACGCTCAGCATCAACAAGCGCTACCTGATTGATGCGGAAGTCCATGTTGTGGCCGGAATCACCCTGACCATTCAGAACGGCGTCACGGTGCTGATCAAGAATGGTGAAATCAAGGCGGGACGGCTGAAACGATCGGCGCTCATATTTGATCAAGGATCCAAATTGCGGGCCCGCAACGTCACCTTCAAGGCCGCCGGCGCCAGCAACAAGGTCGAGCGCAAGGCTGACAATGGCGGCCTTTGGTTCATCGGCAACTTCAGGGATGCAAGCAAAGACGGTATTTCAGTCAAGGCCGATCGCAAAAAAACGGTTTCGTCATTTACCGGCAATATCCTGTTGACGTCATACCTCGGCAGAAAAGATCCGCTCGGCAAGAAGAAGCGGCAACGTGCGGTTGATGATGACATCGACGGTCTCTCGGTCCTCGGTGTCGGGCCCGACGAATGGAAAATCCCCACCATCAGATGCCACTATTCGGCCGACGACGGGATCGACCTGACGAATGCCCATATCAAGGTCAACAAGCTTGAAGTCAGGCATCCGACCGAAGACGCCCTGAATATCAGCAGCAGCAGGCTGGAAATCAACAAGCACCTGATCGTCGAGATGGGCGAATTCTCAGACCCAGACCGGCATATTTTCGACCTTGAAACCGACGATGGCGCTGCTTATGTCGAGATTCACAAGCACTGCAAGGTCAACATCTGCGGGATGTTCGGCAATCAACTGGTCCTGAGCTCGATCGACCTGCCCCAACCGGCTGCGGATCCCTTGGCCGTCTACAAGTTCGAGTCAAAATCAAGCCAGCGAGCCTCGCTGGTTTACTCAATTTCCGAGGATTGACCACATCAATCAGGGCGCTATCTTCAGGCAAATTCCGCCAGCCGTTTGTTGGCCTTTTCGCGCACCTCGGCAATCGTCTTTTTCAAGCCGAAATAGCGGTGCAGCACATCATCTTCGAACCAGGTTTCGATGACGGCCGCGGCAAGCTCTTCCAGCTGATCGACCAGCAACTGTGCATCCGCCCTGGTTTCGATCAGTTCCAGGTCATGCTCAAAATCCCGAAGATCCTGCCAGAAGTCGTAAAGCAGCTTGCCCGACGGATATTCCCTGATTGTAAGCAGCAACTTGAATAAGGGGATAATCGCCAATACCAAGGCGAGCAATATCACCCAGATGCGATCAATCAGGCTGGCCATTGCGACCGAGAAATAATCGAATACCGGCGGGATGCCGGCTTCGTAATAACGCTTGGCTATTTCGCTCAGCCCGATATTGTGGTCACTATAGACCGGAAAATACTTCGCCTTTTCGAAAAACTGATTGCCATCGGCGCTGATGTTTTTTGCCGCCAGAATAAACAGCCACTGAATGGCAGGATGCATATCCTTTTCGACCAGCAAGGTTACTGTCGAAGCCAGCATCGTGATTTCCTCAGGCGGGTAGATATTCTTGATGTCGAGGGCGCCGCGTGGAATTTTTACTACCCCGAGAAATGGCAGATTCTTGACGTAGGCTGTTGCCAGAGAAAAGTCGAATATTTTTACGTCGGGAACCGAGAGCAGTTTGCGCACGTTCGGCGACTCAATCCCATCGACGATGAAGACTGCATCCAGATCACCATCGACGAATCGATTGGCCGCCTCCTGATTCGATAGCTCAAACAGATTTGAACGCGGCGTCAACTCCAAGCCATTCAAACTGAGCATTTTTTTCAGGATTTTTTGAGTATTTGTCCCTTCGGTCCCAATGGCCATCTTCTGAGTCATCAAGGCAGCGAATGGATTTTCGCCAAGTTTTATTTTTTCGCGGTAAAAAATCCATACCGGCGCATACTGGATACTGCCAAGCGACACCAGTTCCGGGTATTGCCCGGGTCGGGTACTCCCAGCTGTCATGAAACTTGCATTGACTCTTGATTTGGCATTGCTCAAGTCGCTCAAGCCCTGCTCCAGACTCGGCGTCTTGATCAGTTCCAGTTCGACCCCGTTCTGCTTGAAGAAAGCGGCAAATTTCTCCGCAAGTTCGCTGTAAGAGGACCCTTCCTGGCCGGTCGCCAGAAATGCCTTCTTCGGTGTAAATGGATTGATATAGATGATCAATGCAATCAACAGCGCAATGATCAATGGAATGATCAGTCCAAAATACTTGGAAACCGTCACCCACCCCAATATTTCGCGACGAAAGTCCTGGCGGAAGTAGTCCAGAAAATCCGGCCAGACTCGGTTGCTATTTCTTTTCTTGACGGCCATCGACATCACCTTCTTGGAACAATTAGCTGGCAACTGCTGTTGCCGATCAAAACATGAATTCCGGAAATTCAAGCCCTGGGCTGGGGCAGCACAAGCCCGGTACACAGCGCCATTTTTTTACCGAGCGGCAGGCAAAATTCTACCTGGCTAGCGGGCAAGAGCTCGGTTTGGTCTTATTGGTTCTTGGCAAGATTTTGCCTAAAACGGCTGGGCTCGGGCTTGATTATCAATCAGCAACGCACCATCGTTGCTTCCAACTCGATTTTGTGGGTCGTTTACAAGCCAGATTTCCGGATTCGTCTTGGCCGCTCGGCGACAGCCTAACGCATCCTTCGGTCTAAAGTTCCAAAATTGCATCTCGAGCATTCCGAAATGTCACATTGACCGATTTTTTAGAATTTACACTCAACCGGCACCAGTGATGCTCGTCAGCCGGTATTGCAAGCTTGAAAAAATACCTCCCGGCCGATTTTCTACTTCAAAGTAATAGCCCTAAGTAGATTTCGAACCGCCCTTGCTGCAGACCATCAGGTGACTTTCTCACCTGCTTCCCACCCCAATTGACAGCGTCAGCACCATGAAAAAAATGGCTCTCAAACTCGGCTGATCCTTACTGGGCTGGTGCTCGGAATCATCGTCGGCTAGATGATATTCGTGGCATTTCCCGACAAAGCCACCGCCGCGCGGGTGGCCGGTTATGTCGCGATCATCTCCGATATTTTTCTGCGCCTGATCAAGATGCTGATCGGCCCGCTGGTGTTCTCGACCCTGGTGGTCAGCATTGCCCATATGGGAAGGCGAACTGCTTTCGAGCGAAGCCGCTGCAGCCCATGCGCTAGAGATGGACAAACTGGTCGCGGCAGGACCCGGAACCGACTGACAGCGCCGGCTGATCGCAGCCGGTTGGCGGCGCCGCAGCCCAGGACAACGGCACCGCCGGGATCCCGATCGGCTTAGAACTTGTCAGTAAATAGCCTGGGTCAGCTGACGGTCGCTTTGAACGCATGGCTGCGTTGCCAATCCTCGCGGTGCTGCTGGGTATCGCTGAGTTTTCGCCTTGCCCTGCACCCAAACCACCTCGCCATCCTCTGCCCGTTTATTTCCGGACAAGTTCTTAGTTGGCCTCAGCTTGAAACCGATTGAATTCGGCATCGGCGTTGCTGACTGCAGCGGCCAGATGGTCGATCACCAACTTGGCTGCAGGCGACAGCGACTGCTCATCTTTGAAACTGATCACATAGCGCCGGTGGGCCCAGGCATCGGTCAACGGAATGATCACCAACTTGTACAACTCGGCCAATGGCGCAGCAACTGAGACCGGGCAGACAAAAATGCCAACACCGGCAGCGGCGTAGCGCAAAGCCTGGGCTTGGTTGGGAACTTCAGCCCGATATCGCACCGGGCGATCGTCGAGGGAATTGGTTCGCCGCAAAAATGATTCCACCAATCGCGTCGACCTCATGCCCACATGGCTGTACTGGAGGCATTCAGCGAGCTCGATCGAGGATCTACCTGCCAAAGGATGATCCTGCCTTGCGATAACGGCCACCTGGTCAGATCGATAGGGAAGAGTCTGCAGGCCCGCCAGGTCGACGGTGTCCCACAAGATGCCGGCAGCCACCTGGCCGTCCCTGATCGCTTGCATGACCTGGCGGCTGTTCTGCGCCTCTACCTTCAGATCGATCGTCGGATGAATATGCTGGAACTCGATCAGGTCGTCAGTCAAGGCCCCGCTGATGGCTGAATCGTTCGACATCAAGTGCACAACGCCGGTCGCCCCGGAGTTGTAATAGTTCATCTCCTGTGAAATCCGCTGGGCCTGGCCGAGCAAGCCACGTGCCTGCTCGGCCAAACTCAGCCCAGCAGTGGTCGGCGAAACGCCACGCTTCTCCGCCTTCAGCAAGGGAACGCCGAAATCCTGCTCGAGCTTGCTCAGCCTTTTGCTGATCGATGACGCCACCAAATGCTCGCGCTCCGCCACACGCGAGATGCTGCGCGATTCGCAGACGGCCACAAACAATCGCAGCGATGTCAGGTCCAGGTCTTTCATCTCACCAGCCTTTCAACGGCACCTGCATCTCCAAATCTCAAGCAACTCATCAAGTCGATGAGTCCGCCAGTTCACCCAGTCTTCATCAGCAACTCGACCATCCCGGACATCACTGGAATTCCCATTTCGAACCGTAGACGTTCTCAAATGTCATCTTACGTGATTTTGTCACTTTTACAATCGGCAGCTTCCTTGCTATTGAGTGGGTCGACTCCCTGACATAAGCAATCAAGACTCACAGCACCGCCGGGCCGCAAGGCCAGGCTTGCTCTGGCAGTTCGGCAACACTGAGACGAGCAATAGGCCAAATGAAGAACCAGCTGCTGGGTTTGCCAACGAACAACATCGTCCTGCTAAGCGCAAGACTGATGATGTCCGCATCGATGATCGTCTACGGTTATCGCAAATTGCTTGACATCTCGATGTTCACGAGCAACTTCGCCACCTTGCGTCTGATGGAACTGGTGGCCCAAGGCGGGCCCTGCCCGCTCTGGTTTGCCTATGCCAACGCCCTGTTCCAGACGCTTGCCGGGGTCATGGTGCTGCTCGGACTACAAACTCGACATGCCGCCTTGGCACTGACGCTCTGGCTGATCGCACTGACCTACCTTGGTCACCCTTTCTGGTCCATGCTCGGAGTCGAGCAGGCCTTCAACGAGTCGATGTTCTATCGCAACCTCGGCCTGATTGCCGCATTTGCAATGATTTTCGCCACGGGCGGCGGTAAGTTCTCGGTCGATCAGTTGCTGAGCGATGCACGCTCGCAAACGCCTGTCGATCCTGCCTGATGCGCCCTGCCGACGCCAACCCTACCGCCCAGCATTTAAAAAATAGAACTCAGAATCTGAGCCGGTGAAATGATAAATATAGTTGATATTTAAAAAATATTAAATATGTATTTCATGATATATCTCCTCAAGATCATAAAATAATATATAAGGTTATGTCCGTCACCAAGCCATTATTGCAACGCGCACTGAAAAACAGGCATATCCAACTGATGGTGCTGGGTGGTTCTATTGGCACCGGCTTGTTCTTGGGCCTTGCCGAAGTTGTGCAGTTGGCTGGGCCGGCCGTCATAATCGGTTATGCCATCGGCGGTGCAATCGCGTTCCTGATAGCAAGACAACTTGGGGAAATGATTGTTCATGAGCCAGTGTCCGGCTCCTTCGGACATTTCGCCAACAAGTATTGGGGTGAATTCCCGGGGTTTCTGGCTGGCTGGACCTATTGGTTCGCCTGGGTGCTTGGCGCGATGGTTGAACTGACCGCCATCGGCATCTTCATACAGTTCTGGTGGCCCGAAATCCCAACCTGGCAGTCAGCGCTGGTTTTCTTCGTCCTGGTCAACTCAGCCAATCTGCTGAGCGTCAAGTATTTCGGCGAACTTGAATTCTGGTTTGCCTTGATCAAGATCCTCGCAATCATCGGCATGATCCTCTTCGGCGCCTATCTGCTGATTTCGGGGGCGGCCGGGCCTGAGGCCAATGTTGCCAACCTCTGGCGCTATGGCGGCTTCATGCCGCATGGCTGGCACGGGCTCTTTCTCGCGATGGCGATCATCATGTTCTCCTTTGCCGGCCTGGAGCTGATCGGCGTCACCGCCGGCGAAGCCGATCAGCCCGAGAAAATCATCCCAAAAGCGATCAATCAAGTCGCCTATCGCATCTTGATCTTTTATATCGGGGCCCTGCTCATACTGTTTTCTCTCTATCCCTGGACGAAGATTGGCGCAGGCGGTAGCCCCTTCGTCCTGATATTCTCACATCTCGGCAGCAATTTCGCTGCCAATGCACTGAATATCGTGGTTCTGACCGCTGCATTATCCGTATGCAATAGCGGGGTTTATACCAACAGCCGCATGTTGCTCAGCCTGGCAAAACAAGGGTTTGCGCCGACAGCATTCGGACAATTGAGCTCCCAGGGCATTCCAGTGCGAGCCATCGCCCTATCGGCTGGGCTGACTTTTCTAGTTGTCGTCGTCAATTATATATTGCCGACAGATGCCTTGATGATCCTGATGTCGCTGATCATGTCCATGCTGATCATCAGTTGGGCGATGATTTCGTTGTCGCATCTGAAATTTCGTGCAGCCAATCAACGGACCGGTGCCAAGGTTAGTTTCCCGGTATTCTGGTTTCCGTGGACAAACTATCTCTGCCTGGCTTTCCTCGGACTATTGCTGTGCGCGATGTGGTTCAACCCTGTATCACGTCTTGCGACAATATTTATTCCCATCTGGATAATTCTGATCTGGTCATTTTATAGATTTATTTTTGAACGTAAAATATCAACCTGAAACACCATTTCCAACGGCTCCTGACAATATCTTTAAATACCCATTACCGGGTAATTCCACCCTCCTCCCTTCGAGCTCCGAAAATGATCCAGTTCTTCCAGAAAATTCACCGGCAAGTCAGTCAATTGACAGGCCCAATTCACCGACTGCTTTCCCCCCTCCTGATGCTGGGACTGGCCCCATTGCTTGCAGGCTGCGGCGGTATTGATCGCCTCGTGCAAACCGACATGGGCTATGTTCAAGGATCGGCACGCAACGGCGCGCTCGAGTTCCGCGGCATCCCCTTTGCCGCAGCGCCGATTGGCGAAAAGCGCTTTGCCCTGCCCCAACCTGCGGGGCCCTGGGCCGGCGTGCTGGACGCCAGCCAGTTCGGCAAGAACTGCCCGCAATCGGCACGCTTCAACCTGACCGAAGCCAGCTTTGAAGAAGACTGCCTGTTCGTCAACGTCAGCACCCCAGCCAACATCGCAGCGGGCGCCAAGTTGCCAGTCTTTGTCTGGATCCACGGCGGCGCGTTTGTCGGAGGCGGCTCGAACCTGTACCGTCTGGACCAGTTGGCCAATCAGGGCCAGATGGTCGTCGTTTCACTGAATTACCGGGTTGGATTGTTCGGCTTCATGCCGCTGCCGGCCACCGGCTCGGCAGCGCCGGGCGCCAACGGCAACGGCAACCTCGGCCTCGAAGATCAGCGTCTGGCCCTGAAATGGGTGCAAAAGAACATCGCGGCCTTTGGCGGCGATCCATCCAACGTCACCGTAGCGGGGGAATCAGCCGGTGCCGGGTCGATCTGCGTGCACCTGGCATCGGCCGACAAGCTCGGCGGCCTGTTTCATAAAGCGGTGGTGATCAGCGGCGGCTGCCTGTTTCCGATGCCTTCGGTGCAGGAGGCCATCGGAAGTTATGTGCCCTATGCGACGACGACTGCATATCCGGTGATCGGTTCCCCGGCGGAAGCGACTGCCACGCCGGTTGAAAGCCCGCCAGCCGGCGCGCCGGCCTGGCAGATCATTGCGCAAAATCCCAACGTCAATTGCATTGTCCCGAACACCCCGGTGGCCAGCCTGCCAAGCCCGCCGGCGATTGGAGATTGCCTGAGGAACGCCAAGGTCAAGAATTTATTGCTGGCGCAAAACTACTTCTCCAACGTGGCAATCATGGCCTTCAGCCCCACGATCGGCAGCGACGCCAGGAGCCTGGCCGACGCGACGACGACCGCGCCTCGCAGCTTCAGCGAGGCAATCGGCAGCGCCAATTTCATGCAAGTGCCCCTGATCATGGGCGGTGCACAAAACGAGCTGCGCCTTTATATCGCCTACAACGTCCTCGGGCAGAACGGTCCGAACATCAAGATACCGGTCAGCAACGATGGTGGCGCCAGCGTCAACAGTGCCTATATGAATATGTTCTATGGCAATGGCGTTTCCTGCCCAGGCAGCCAATGCAGCGACATCACCAAGCGCTATTTCCCCGACCCAGGCACCAGCGCCAAGCCCGGTACGACGCCGATCAACGGCGCCACATTCGGCTCGATGATTTCGGATTTCACGCCAAACATCGGCATCAACCACTGTCTTTACCTGAAGACATCCAACGCCCTCTACGGCAAGACCGGCAATAAGCAATTTCAATTCGAATTTGCCGATCCACATGCCCTGGTCGCTGGCGTCGGCATCATCGTGCCACCGCAGGAGCCGCTTGGATTCGATCTCGGTGCTGTGCACTCGTCGGTGCTCAATTACTTTTTTCCCAAGTTATCGAACACGGCCGCCATCAACGCCCCTGACCTGCCGGCCACGTCGCAGACATTAGCCGATCAAATGGTGGCCTATTGGTCGAGCTTTGCACGCACCGGCGTACCGGCCCCAACCGGTCTTCCTGCCTGGCCGGCCTATGACGGCGCCGCGCTGTCGACCAAGGTCATGCGCTTTCAGCCCAGCGACATCGGCCCGATTGCTCCCTTCAATGCCGATGCCGAGCACCAATGCACCGGTTTCTGGTGGGCGGCAGGCCGTTAAAGTTTGACAGGCAGATACGGCGCCAAATCGGGCAGACGGATGAATATCGCCATGCCAGAAAGATTCGCTATCAGCAACTGCCATTCGGGAATCCAGCAAATTCCCAAAAGTCAGTTGAAAGCCGAATCCTTCTGCTAAGCTGGATTTTGAAGATTAAATGCCAAATTACTGAACCAGAATTTCTCACCAAGGTAATATCACATGTCTCAACAAACCCTCAATGCCTTCATCGCCAAAGTCCAGACAGACAACGGACTGCTGGACCAGATGAAAGTTGCTACCGATGCCGCAGCGGCGATAGCGATCGCCAAGACAGCCGGATTTGACATCACGGCAGCCGACCTCATCCGCCATCAAGCCGCGGTAGTGGCAGAGCTCTCGGACGAAGAACTCCAAGGAGTCGCTGGTGGTGGATTTGGTACAGATATGGCTTTCTTACTGTTCAATGCAGGCTTTGCGATCACATCTGGAACCATTACTGGTCTATATGCAGCCAATAAACTCGGTTGAAAATTGATATTTTTTAAAGGACTAAAATCATGTCAAAAGAACAAATAGAGAAATTTTTAGAAAAAATTAATTTGAGCGTTGAATTGCAGGACGAACTAAAATCAGCGCCGACGTTTGCTGCGGTCGCTAATATAGCCAAAAACTTGGGATTAGATGTCACCGCCGGTGACGTCCTGCGAATCCAGGCCACAGCTACTGCCAAGCTGTCGGACAGTGAATTGGAGAATATATCAGGAGGGACGGTGGTGCCGCATATAAGAGCTGGACTATTTTTTCTCGGGCTTTGGGGAGCTTCTACGGTTGTGGTTGGTGGCACAGCATACGGCATAAATGAGCTAAGTAAAGACTAAGGCAGGGAGTAACAGGTAAAAAACAAGATAAACGACCCTGGAATACCCAAATTAATCAATATTAATATCACCAACCTCCGGTAACCATATGTCACTCGAACAAATAGAAATTTTTATTGCATCGGTCAGAGTTGATCGAAATTTGCAAGAGCAGATAAAATCTGCACCGAATATAGACGCTACTGTCAAAATCGCCAAGGCAGCAGGTTTTGATATAACAGCAGTGGAACTTATAAGATTCCAAGCAAAGGCAGCCGCAGAGCTTACCGACGACGAATTGGAAACAGTTGCAGCAGGCGCTTTTATTGGCAATCTTCTAGGGCTAATCTATCTTGTTTCTATTCCCAGCCTTGCAACGGTGGGTACCATAGTTGGAATCAATGCCTTATCCGACTAAGCTTACAAACTGAGAGCGTTCAGAGTTCTGGGCTCCTCATGAATTTGAGCACTACAAGTATGCTCCTG
>CAIJIT010000204.1 GCA_903820745.1 uncultured Burkholderiales bacterium | reverse complement strand
GCCTGCAAGTCTTGTTCGGCAAACCTGACCAGAAAGCGCTCGCGTATCGCGGCATGACCTTTGGCCAGGCAAGGCCCATGCAGCATGAATTGCTCAGCATCCTCGGCATAGGTGGCGAGCAAGGCCTCGATGTCCTTGGCGTTGTAAGCGTCGAGCTGCCGGTGAATGACGGCGAGCGGTGATCTCGATGGCATATCAATCCTGGCTGGCTGGAGGAATGTTCTGGAGGATGCGCTTGCCCATGCTGACACGCGGCTCGACGGCATAGCCGAGCGACTCGTAGAACCCGCTCACGCCTTCATTGCCAGCACCGATCTGTAGGTTGATTTTCAGGCAGCCCCTGGCGGTCAAAGCCTGTTCTGCATGGCCGATCAAGGCTGTGCCGATGCCCTTGTTCCTGTGTGAGGGCTGCACTGCCACCGAGTACAGCCAACCGCGGTGGCCGTCGTAGCCAGCCAGCAAAGTGCCGATTACTTCATCTTCGACGATGGCGACAAAGAACAGCTGATCGTTGACCGCCAGTTTCTTGTCGATGGCGAGGCCCGGCCGGTTATGGGCTTCCCCGTATGCGAAGACGGTTTCCCAGAGTTCAAGCACCTGGGACCGATGGGCCGAGTCTGAATAGGAGGTGATGGCATGCATGGCGGACAGCGCATTTTGTGCAATGGCTGATTGTGCTGCACGGCCGTTTTCGCAAGGCAAGCCTGGCGGCAAGTCCGCCATCGGCCAATAAAAAAGGCCGCCATGATGGCGGCCAGTTCAGACGCAGCTTGAGGCTTATTTCTTGATATTCGAGCCGTGGCTGGCGACGCATAGCCATTGGCCGCTGGGCATCTTCACCCAGGTGTCGGTCCAGCGGGAGTAGTCATCCATCGGTTGGCCCTTGTCATCGGTGCCTTTGCCTTTGAGGCTCAAGGTCGAAATGGCTGTGTTGCCGAAAATGCTGACCTTCAGGTCCCCGTAGACGATGCTGGTCCATTTGGTGGCTCTGGCCATCACCATGGTTTCAGCCTTGCCGACGACTTTGCCGTCGGGATCGGTGCTGATGAATTTTTCCGCCAGCAGCGGAGCAAGCAGTTCGGGATTGTTCGTCTGTTGCGACTTGAGCCATTGCTGCTCCAGCGCAGCCACCGTTTGCTCGGCGCTCAAGGCAGGCTTGCTTGCCTGCGACCAGGCGACATTCGTCAGCGACATCAAAGCGAACAAGCACAAGAGCAGAGTCTTTTTCATGGTTTCGTCTCCTTGAATGATTGAAATGTCCGGGGTGAGATCCCTAGTATTTGGGCGATGATAGGCCTTTCCCGGTGCAAGCCTGAAGATTTTTGAAATATTTCTGAATTTGAATGGCTTGCAAGCCGCCAAGGATCAGCGGCTCGGGGACCTGAGCAAGGTCAGGATTTTTCTGCCTGCGCCGCTGTCGATGCCGCGCCCTTGGCGGCAAAGGCCTCGCGCAACCGTTTGAGCTTCAGGCGCGGGTCTTCTTTCTCGCTGAGCTCGTGCAGTTTCATTTCTCCGATGAAGCGGCTCGGGATACCCATCACCAGCTCGCGGCTTTTCTTGCGCCGGCGCAGGGTGCTGACGGCCAGCGTCGTCCTGGCGCGGGTGATGCCCACATACATCAGCCGGCGCTCTTCCTCGAGGCGCTGCGCGGTCATTTCTTCGGCATCGGCCTTGAAGGGCAGCAGCCCTTCGTTGACGCTGGCCAGAAACACATGGGGCCATTCCAGGCCCTTGGAGGCGTGCAAGGTGGTCAGCGTCACTTGGTCCTGCTCATCACCACGTTCGGCCATCGACAGGATCACGCTGATCGTTTGCGCCACCTGCAGCACGGTCTGTTCATTGTTGAACTCCTCGTCGTCCTGAATGCTGCCGCCGCCACAGCGCTTGGCGACCCAGTCGATGAAGTCGAGCACATTGCTCCAGCGTGCCGCGGCGACTTTTTCGTTCTCTTCGTTGTCGAGCAGATGCTGCTCGTAATCGATGTCCTTCAGCCATTCGAGCAGCAAGGCCTTGGCTGCAGCCGCGCCCTGGGTGTTCTTGGCACGGTATTCAAGCTCGGTGACATAGCGGCCGAATTCATGCAGCGAGCCGAGCGCACGCGCCGTCAAAGTCGTGCCCAGTGATTCGGCAAACAGGGCCTCGAACATGCTGCATTTCCAGCGGCTGGCGAACTGGCTCAGACTGCCCAAGGTCTGGTGGCCGATGCCGCGCTTGGGCGTGGTGATTGCGCGCAGAAATGCCGGGTCGTCGTCCTGGTTGACCAGCAGGCGCAGCCAGGCGCACAGGTCCTTGATCTCGCTCTTGTCGAAGAAACTCTGCCCGCCTGACACCTTGTAGGGAATCTCGGCGCGGCGCAGCGCTTTCTCGAATACGCGGGCCTGGTGATTGGCGCGGTAGAGGATGGCGAAATCGCTGTAGTTCGGCGCGAAGCCTTCGCTGCGCAGCGTCTGCAAGCGTGTCACCGCACGTTCGGCTTCATGCTCTTCGCCGTCCGACTCGATCAGCGCCACCGGCTCGCCATCGCCGAACTCGCTCCACAGCTTCTTCTCGAAGATCTTCGGGTTGCCGGCGATGACATTGTTGGCCGCGCGCAGGATCGCTCCGGTACTTCGGTAGTTCTGCTCGAGCGGAATCACCTTCAGCTGCGGATAGTCGATCGGCAAGCGCTTCAGGTTGTCGATCGTGGCACCGCGCCAGCCGTAGATGCTCTGATCGTCGTCGCCCACGGCGGTGAACATCGCGCGCTCGCCGACCAGCGCTTTCAGCAAGTCGTACTGGACCGCGTTGGTGTCCTGGTATTCGTCGACCAGCACATAGCGCAGCTTGTCCTGCCAGCGCTTGCGGGCGTCGGCTTGGTCGTTCAGCAGCTTCAGCGGCAGGCTGATCAGGTCATCGAAGTCAACCGCCTGGTAAGCCGACAAGCGCTCCTGGTAGCGCTGCATCACGATCGCGGCAGCGCGCTCGTTGTCATCCTTGGCGATGGCCAGCGCCTGGCTGGCGTTCAGGCCCTGGTTCTTCCAGAGTGAGATCGCCCATTGCCAGGACCTTGCCTGGTTGGCGTCGACAGTGCCGCCGGCATCGCGCAGCACGCCCAGCACATCGTCGCTGTCGAGGATCGAGAACTGCTCTTTCAGCCCGACCAGCCGGCCTTCCTCACGCAGGATGCGCACGCCCAGGCTGTGAAAGGTCGAGATCAGCAGGTCCTTGGCCGCACGCGGCCCGACCAGGGTCTTGGCGCGCTCGCGCATCTCCTGCGAAGCCTTGTTGGTGAAGGTGATCGCCGCGATGCTTCGGGCCGGGAAACCCGATTGCAGCAGATGGGCGATCTTTTGCGTGATCACCCTTGTCTTGCCCGAACCCGCACCGGCAATCACCAGGCAGGGCCCGTCCAGATGCAGGACGGCTTCGAGCTGGGCGGGGTTCAAGGTGGAGACGGGTTCGGCCATGGATTTTGCGAGTAACTCCGCATGATAGCCAGCCGCGGCGACATCGCGCTACAGTCGGCGGCGCCGATGGAGCGGCGCTCACCCAACCCGCGGAGCGACGATGAACCTGCAAGACCTGCTCGATGAGCGCGAAATTCAGCACTGCTTGGTCGGGTTTACGCAATGCCTCGATCGGCGCGAATGGGGCAGATTGGGCGAGGTCTTTGCGCCAGATGCCTTGGCTGTCTATGGCGAGCACCGGGCCGCGGGGCTCGAGGCCATCGAGCAGCATTTCCGCGCCTTCCTCGGCGGCTGCGGCCCATCCCAGCATCTGCTTGGCAATATCGAGATTCAGGTCGAAGGCAATGCCGCGTGCAGCTTTGCCTCGGTCTGCGCCAGCCACCGCGCGGCTGGCAAGCAGGATGCCCGAGAGTTCATCGCCCGCGGCAACTATCACGCCACCTGGGTGAGGCTGCCAACAGGCTGGCGCAT
>CAIJIT010000203.1 GCA_903820745.1 uncultured Burkholderiales bacterium | reverse complement strand
TGCTTCCGCTGGTCGGCTGGTCCAAGGTGCATTGGCAGGATGGGCAGATCCTGTTGCCGCTGGCTGGCATGGAGATCGATTTCGGCGGCATCGGCAAGGAATATGCCGCTGACCGCGCCGCCACAATATTGCAAAGCCGGGGCGTCGAATCAGGCATGGTCAACCTCGGCGGCGACATCCGCTTGGTCGGCGCCTTGCCCGACAGCAAGCCCTGGGCCATCGGCATCGCCGATCCACGCAATCCCGGAAAAATACTCGCGACCATGAACCTGCACGCTGGCGCGCTGGCCACCAGCGGCGACTACGAACGCTTTTTCGAACTCGATGGCCGACGCTACAGCCATCTGCTCGATCCTCGAAATGGCTGGCCGGTTGAAGGCTGGCAATCGATCAGCGTTGTGGCACCGGTTTGCCTGGCTGCAGGCGCGCTCAGCAGCATCGCAATGCTCAAAGGTGACGCCGCCCTGGAATTTCTCGATAATCAAGGTATCGACTACCTGGCAGTCGATGCCTTGGGCCGGCAGCATTGCGGCGGCATGGCCGCCAGGTCACTGGTAAATTGAAAGCAAAATTGATGAGCAAGTTCTTCTGCAATGCACGGCGCTGGGCCCTTGCGATGCTGGTATTGACAATGGCCTTGCCGGCCATCGCAGCGGATAGTTTTCTCGAACCGGAGCAGGCTTTTCCGGTCAGCGCCAAGGCCATCGACCGCCAACATATCGAGTTGCGCTTTGATGTCATGCCGGGCTATCACCTGTACCGTGAACGCTTCAATGTCAGCGCTGAGCCGTCTGATGTGACGCTGGGTGAATTGCAGATTCCCCGTGGTCTGCCCGATTTCGACATTGCCTTGAACAAGCAGGTCGAGATCTTCAAGAGCGCGGTGACGATCACTTTGCCGCTGACGCAAGCGCCGCAAAGCGAGTTCAAGCTGATCGTCGGCAACCAGGGCTGCGCCGACAAGGGGCTCTGCTACCCGCCGATGGAACGCGCGCTGAAGCTGACGCCGACCGCCGCCGGCTGGACCATCAGCGCGATGACCGAGGCACAGGCCGAGGCCTGGAAACCGGGTGCCCCGGGCAATCTTGCGGCAGCCGAAGAACCAGGGCGCTTTGCCGCGGCCCTGCAATCGCGCAGCCTGCTCGCGGTGGCGGGCGTGTTCCTGCTGGCAGGCCTGTTGCTTTCGCTGACGCCTTGCGTACTGCCGATGATTCCGATTCTGTCGGCCATCATCGTCGGTCAATCCGGCAAGGTCTCGCGAGCACGCGGCTTCTCGATGGCGCTGGCCTATTCGCTCGGCATGGCCCTGGTCTATACCGCCTTCGGCATGGCCGCAGGCCTGGCAGGCGAGGGCTTGGCCGCTGCGCTGCAAAACGCCTGGGTGTTGGGGGCTTTTGCGTTGTTGCTGGCCGGGCTGTCCTTGTCGATGTTCGGTGTCTACGAATTGCAGCTGCCCAGCGCTTTGCAGAACCGTTTGACCGAGCTGTCGGGCCGCTTGCAGGGCGGGCAACATCTCGGCGTGCTGCTGATGGGCGGCCTGTCGGCCTTGATCGTCGGGCCCTGCGTGGCGGCACCGCTGGCCGGCGCCTTGGTCTATATCAGCCAAACCAAGGATGTGCTGCTCGGCGGCCTGGCCTTGTTTTCA